>DATLPC010000223.1:0-8940 GCA_035535975.1 Gemmatimonadaceae bacterium
CGCGATCGACGCCGAGCTGCGCCGCGAAGGCGCGCTGCGCGACCGCACGCGCGCGCGTCGCGATCGGGGGGAGGAGCTCGTCGCCGACGTTCGCTTCGCACTGCGGACGCTGCGCAAGAACGCCGGCTTCACCGCCGCCACGCTGGCCACGCTCGCTCTCGGCATCGGCGCCGCGACCGCCGTGTTCACCGTCGTCAACGGCGTGCTACTGCGACCGTTGCCCTACGCGGATCCATCGCGCCTCGTGATGGTGTGGATGTCGTCTAAACAGTACGGCGAGGAGTTGCCGCTATCGTCGGGCTTCTACTCGGATCTCGCCGCCGGAACGACGTCAATGGCACAAACGGCCGCATTCCGCTCGTGGCGATACACGTTGGCGCCGTCGAGCGGGAGCGACGCCGAACAGGTCGAAGGGGCCCGTGTGACGCCCGGGTTTTTCGACGTCGTCGGCGTCCGACCGGCGATCGGACGAGCCTTTACCGACGCTGATGCCGCCGCCGGCGCTCCGCCCGCGGTGATTCTGAGCGACGCGCTCTGGCGACGCGCCCTGGGCGGAGACCGTGCCGTTGTCGGACGACAGCTCGAGATGAGCGGTCAACGATTTACCGTCGTTGGTGTGATGCCGCCGGGTTTCTCATTTCCGCGCGGCGCGGAGTTGCCCGCGGGCCTGTCGTTCGGCGCGCGCACGCAGATGTGGACGCCGATGGGATTCACCGAGAAGGAGCGGCAGTCGTACGCGACGCAGAACATGGCGGCGATCGCACGTCTTCGTCCGGGCGTAACCGCGCCGCAATTTCACACGACGATTTCGGGGATCCTCGAGCACTGGCGACTCGCCGTGGCGCCCAAGCTCGATCTGCACTATTCGCTCGCGACGTTGATCGAGCAGGCGGGTGAGCACGTCCGCCGCGGGCTCCTCTTTCTGCTCGCCGCGGTGGGACTGCTGCTTTGCATCGCCTGGGCAAACGTGACGAGCCTGCTCGTGGCCCGCACGACGCGTCGTCGCCGTGAGTTCGCGGTTCGTGCGGCACTCGGCGCCGGGCGGGCCAGAATCGCGGCGCAGCTGGTGACCGAGAACGTCATCCTTGCCATCGCGGGGTCGATTCTGGGCCTCGCCGTCTCGGTCTGGGCCACACGAGCGATGCTGGCGCTCGTTCCCGGATCGATGCCGCGGGCCGACGACATCACGATCGATTGGCGCGTGATGCTCGCCGTCTCGGCAATGGCGCTCCTCGCCGGGATCGTCTTCGGGCTCGCCGCGGCCACGCAGGCGGGGTTCGCTCACGTCGCGTCGAGCCTGCGCGATGGAACGCGTTCGTCGACAGGGCGACACTCGACCATCGGCCGGCGCGCCCTCGTCGTCGCCGAGGTCGCGCTGTCGTTGATGCTTCTCATCGGCGCGTCGCTCCTCACGGTCAGCTTCGCGCGACTCCAGCGTGTCGAACCGGGATTCGACCCGTCGCACGTGATGACTGCGGCGCTTGGCCTGCCGGTCCCCGGTGAGTTCAATCCGAAGCGCGACGGCGCGGAGTGGGCACGTTTCTTCCGCGACCTGCAGGATCGCCTTGGGCGCAGCGCCGGGGTCGAGGCGGCGGGCGCCGTGAGCGCGCTTCCGTTGGCGGACGTCGTCGAGACGGGCAGCACGTCGACGATCGGTGAGCCGCCGCCGATCCCCGGGAAGGCGCACTTCACGGAATACCTCGTGACGGAGGGGGACTACTTCCGCGCCATGCGCATCTCGCTCCTCGGCGGACGGACCTTCAACGCGACCGATGTCACGGGAAGCCCACCGGTCGTGATCGTGAACCGTGAGTACGCGCGCAAATACCTCGGCGGCACGACCGCCGCATTGACGCACCAGATCCGGGTCTTCTCTGATTTCTCGGGCGGCCGCGACGTTCGATCGGTGGTCGGCGTCGTCGAGAATGTGCAGAGCGGCGCGCTCGACGGGCCGGTGCAGCCGCAGGTATACCTGCCCGAGCAGCAGATGAACTATCCGGGCTTGGCTGTTGTCGTGCGGACGCGTGGCGAGCCCCTCGCCGCGCTGTCGCTCATTCGTCGAGAGATGAAAGAGGCGGACCGGCGCGCCGCGCTGGAGCACCCGCGCACGATGCAACGTGTGTTCGACGAATCGCTCGCCCGGCAGCGCTTCAGCATGACGCTGATCATCGTGTTCGCCGCCGCGGCGCTCGTGCTGGCGATGATCGGCTTGTACGGCGTGATCTCGCTCATGGTCAACAACCGTCGTCGCGAGATTGGCGTGCGCATGGCGCTCGGCGCGCGCGCCGCCGACGTGCTCCGCATGATTCTCGCGGAGGGAGCAATGATCGCGGTCGTCGGGGTAGTGGTGGGGCTCGTCGGCGCGTTCGCGATGAGCCGCCTCGTCGCGACGCTGCTCTACGATGTGAGCCCGACGAGCGCGTCGCTCTACGCCATCGCCGCGGTCGTCACCATTCTCGTCACGACCGCTGCAACCCTCGCCCCCGCCCGCAAAGCCACGCGCGTGGACCCTACCGTTGCACTCCGCAGCGATTAACCGCGAATGGAACCGCGAATGGGGTCAGACTCCATTCACAGATTGGAGTCTGACCCCATTCGCGGTTTTTTGAAACGGGGGGCGGGTTATTTGTCCTGGCCGCCGCCGACGACCTTGTCGTTCCACCACCACAAGTGCGCCAGCTGGCGCTGGCGCGGCCAGACTTCGGCCATCGTGTTGCCGTCGTACATCCGCCCGTTCTTCATTACGAACTTGATCGTGTTCGTGTTCTTGATGTCGTCGAGCGGGTTCTTGTCGAGCACTTGGAGGTCGGCGAGCTTGCCGGCTTCGAGCGATCCGAGGTCCTTCTCGTGACCGATCGCTTCAGCGCCGAAGATCGTGGCGACGCGGAGGACGTCGTGCTTCGGCATGCCGCCGGACGCGATGTTCCAGATCTCCCACTGAGCACCGAGTCCCTGCAACTGGCCGTGGCTTCCCATGCCGACGCGCCCGCCCGCGGCGACAACCTTCGCCGCCTGCTCGGCGAACAGTGAGAACGACCACTGCGACGGCGCCCACCATCCCGGGCGTCGCAGGGTCTTTCGTTCGACCACGTCGCGTGGCGTGAAGCGGTTGAGTTTCGGATCGTTGACGACGTCCGTCGTCTCGTACCAGTAGTTCTCAGCCCACGGACCGCCGTATTGCACGATGAGCGTCGGGGTCCACGTCGTTCCCGAGTTGGCGAGCAGCGTGAGGACGTCCTTGTACATCGGGGCGATCGGCTGGACTAACTTTTGCCCCCGTCGGCCCCAAGGTTCTTGCCGCCCATCGATTCGCATCCCCTCGAGCCTTGCTGAAAAAGACGCGCAAGTCCAAGTCGGCTGCTCAGACCGCTCGCATCGCGACCGCGCCGTCCAATGGTCGGCCGGCCGCCGCCCCGCCGCTCGACGCCTCCGATCTCATCATCTCGCGGGTTCGTCCGTTGCGAGGCCCGAATTACTGGCGGCTCGCGCCGGTTGTTGCCTGCGACCTGAAGCTTGGTTCGCTGGAAGAAGTCTGCTCGGACGAGATCCCCGGTTTCAACGATCGTCTGCTGCGCTTTCTCCCGGGATTGAGCGAGCATCCCTGTTCACGCGGCGAAGAGGGTGGGTTCGTCGGCCGGTTGATGGAAGGGACGCATCTGCCGCACATCCTCGAGCACGTCGCGCTCGAGCTGCAAACGCTCGCCGGCAGCGACGTGAGCTTCGGTCGCGTGGTGCAGTCGGGCGATCCCGGAACCTGGTGGGTCATCGTCGCCTACGACGAGGAGGAGGTCGGCGTCGACAGCATGTACGAGGGGGCGCGCATCGTCCGCGCTTGCATCAGCGGCGATGAGCTCGACGTCGGCGACATCGTCGCCGAACTGCAGGACCTCTACGAGCGTGTCCGCCTCGGTCCGTCCACGGCGGCCGTCGTCGAAGAGGCGCGTCGTCGCAACATTCCCGTGCGGCGTCTCAATTCGCGCTCGCTCGTCCAGCTCGGCCTCGGGCGAAATCTTCGCCGCATTCAAGCCACCGTTACCGGCACGACGAGCTCGATCGCCGTCGAGATCGCACAGAATAAGGAAGACACGAAGCAGTTCCTCAAGAACATCGGTCTGCCCGTGCCGCGCGGCGGCGTGGTGCGGTCGCTCGACGGAGCGATCGAGCTCGCCGGCGAGATCGGGTATCCGGTGATTCTCAAACCGATCGACGCCAGCCATGGCCGCGGCATCTCGGGACGGCTCGATTCACCGGAGGCGATTGTCGGCGCGTGGGAAGTGGCGCGACAGCTCTCGCGCGAGGTGCTCGTCGAGCACTTTCACGACGGCAGGGATCACCGCGTGCTCGTCGTCAACGGTCGCGTCGTCGCGTGCGCCGAACGTGTCCCGGCAAATGTCGTGGGCGACGGATTGCAGACCGTTCGTCAGTTGATCGACAAGGCCAACCGGGATCCGCGGCGCGGCGTCGGGCATCGCAAGACCCTCACCCGTCTCCCCATGGACGAGCGCACCGTTGCCTTCCTGGCGATGAGCGGCCTCACGCTCGACTCCGTGCCGCACAAGGATCAGGTGGTATTTCTTCGCGGGACGGCGAACCTTTCGACGGGCGGGACATCGATCGACCGAACGGATGACGTGCACCCCGACAACGTCACTGCTTGCGAGATGGCAGCGGGGATCGTCGGCCTCGACATCGCCGGCATCGACGTGCTGACGCGCGACATCTCCGTTCCCTTCCGCGAAAACGACGCGGTGATTCTCGAGGTGAACGCGGCGCCCGGCATTCGCATGCACACGCACCCGGCGACCGGCACGCCCCGTCCCGTCGCCACGCCGATCCTCGACATGCTGTATCCGCCGGGAACGGAGTCGACGATTCCGATCGTCGCCGTGACGGGGACGAATGGCAAGACGACGACGGTGCGCCTCATCGCTCACCTGTTCCGGAACACGGGACATCGCGTCGGCTTCACGACCACCGACGGCGTGTACGTCCACAATCGCCTCGTCATGGAAGGCGACATGACGGGACCGTTCGCCGCCAACATCATCCTCTCCAACCCGTCGATCGACGTCGCGGTGCTCGAGACGGCCCGGGGCGGGATTCTTCGCTCCGGACTCGGGTTCGACGAATGCGACGTCGGCGTCGTGCTCAACGTCTCGGCCGACCATCTCGGCCTGCGCGGCATTCACACGTTGGACCAGTTGGCCGAAGTGAAAGGCGTCGTGCCCGCCGTCGTGCGGCGCGACGGTCACGCCGTGCTCAACGCCGACGATCCGCGCGTGTACGCGATGCGCGATCGCACCGGCGCCGATATCGTGCTCTTCACGACGAAGGAAGAGGGCGAGAATGAGCTGGTGGAGCACCACGCGAACCGAGCCGGCATCGTCGCCTGCATCGAGGACGGACGGTTCACGATCCGTCGCGGGCGACTCAAGATTCCGATCGCGTCGGAGCGCGAAGTGCCGCTCATGCTCGGCGGCGCCGCCAAGTTTCAACGGCAGAACGTGCTCGCGGCCATCGCCAGCGCGTATGTGCAAGGAATGCGATACGACGACATACGCGCCGGCCTGCTCAGCTTCTTCCCGTCGCCGGCGCTCACTCCCGGGCGGCTGAATCTGATTCGCTTGCGCTCCGGAGCGCGAGCGCTCGTCGACTACGCGCACAACGCGGCGGCGATCGAAGGCCTGCTCGAGTTCGTGGGCGAGCTGCCGGCGAACCGGCGCATTGGCGTCATCACCGTGCCCGGCGACCGGCGCGACGAAGATATTCGCGGAGCGGGACGACTGGCGGCGCGCTTTGATCACGTCATCATCAAAGAAGACGTGGACCTTCGAGGACGCGCCCCGGGCGACATCGGCCGCTTGATTCGCGAAGGGCTCGTGGAAGGAGGTCTCTCCTCCACCGAAATCGAGGAGATCCGCGGCGAGGCCAACGCCATCGAGCACGCCGTCACACTGCTCGGCGACGACGACCTCCTCGTCGTGTTCGCCGAGAAAGTGCCGTCCGCGCTCGCCACTGTTCGCGCGCACGCGCGCACGACCTCCTGACCTCGATGACCGCATCTTTGTCCGCCGATCCGTCGACCGAGATCCGCATCACGACGCTACACGCCACTCGCGGCATGAACTTCTGGTCCAAACGGCCGGTGATTCGCATGGATCTCGCAGTGGGCGAGTTCGAGCACATCTCTTCCGCCGACGTCGGACAGCTCACGGCGCAGCTGGTCAACGCGCTCCCGGGCTTGCGCGATCATCAGTGCAGCATCGGCTCGGCAGGCGGGTTCGTGCTGCGCCTCAGGCGCGGAACGTACGCGCCGCACATCATCGAACACGTCGCGCTCGAGCTGCAAACCGCCATCGGCCATCGTGTCGGCTTCGGGCGCACTCGTGGCGGTGACACCGCCGGTGAATACACCGTGGTGTTCGAGCACGACCACGAGCAAGTCGGGATGCGGGCCGCGGCGCTCGCTCTGGAGATCGTTCAACGGGCCTTCGCCGGCACGCTCGATACCGTGGAGCCCGCGCTGACCGAGCTCGAGGCGCTGTCGAAAACGCCGGATACGCCCCCGCTCCATCAGCGCGTGTTCTGCGGCATCACCGGCGGCGGCGCGCGCGCCGAAACGCAGCAAGAGCTGGTGCGACGGCTCGAAGCACTAGGCGAGCGCGATCCACTCGTGATCGATGCGTCGCCGGCCTATCTGCTGCAAGCGGGACTTCCGTATTCGTCCGCCGAGATGGCGATCATCCTCGACGAGAATCCAAGCGACGTGCCGGAGCGCTATCGCGAAATCGATCACGCGCGAAAGCTCCTCAGCATCGTCGCCGATGCGGTGCGCACCGACGGCATCGTGATTTGCCCGGCGAAGGCGTGGGAGCTTCAGGACTACGCGCGCGAGGAGGACCTGCGCGTGGCGATCTTCCGAACGGACGACGACATCACCCGGCGCGACGAGCGCGTCGCGATGGCGGTCGCCAGAGTGCGTGACCGTGAGATCTGGCTCGAGCGCTGCGGCGATCCCAGGTCCGCCGGCTCATTGCGCGATGACGTGCCGGTGGAGGCCCAGGTGGCCGCGGCACTCGCCGAGTACGTGCTGACCAATGCCTGCTCCGACTGACCACAAGGACATCCCGCGAGTCGACGCCCTCGCCGCACCGACGAACGACGCGCCGCCGCCGACCGGCGGCGTCCTCGTGTTGATCGGCGGGGCGCTGTCGCGCGACGGCCACGCGCTGCGCGGCTTCGTCGACTCCGTGAACGAGCGGGGGCCGGGGCTGGTCGTCGGTCTCACGACCGCGAGTGCCGAACCGGAGGAGACGGGATGGTATTGGACCGGCGTGCTTCGCGGCGCGGGAATTCGAGACGTGCGAATTCCGATGTTCGATCGCGCCGATGAAAAACGGGACCGGGAAATCGCCGCGATGATCCGCGACGCCGCCGGCGTGTTCCTTGGCGGCGGCGATCAGGTCAAGCTGGTCACGGCGCTCAGCGGCTCGCAGACCGAGGCGGCGATTCATCAGGCCTACGAGCGAGGCGCGGTCGTCGCCGGAACGAGCGCCGGCGCGGCGGCGCTCACGGAGCTGACGATGGCCGGCGGTGAGGTGGACGTCGAGGGCAATCTCGTCGAGCAGTACATTGGCCCGGGTCTCGGTCTGCTCGCGTTCGACGCGATCGTCGATACCCACTTCTCGCAGCGCCGGCGGCTACAGCGACTATTCCTCGTCGTAGCAAAGAACACCCGGCTGTTCGGCGTCGGCATCGATGAGGACACCGCGCTCGTGGTTCGCGACGGCATCGGCGAAGTTGTCGGGGCGGGCAGCGTCACGTTCGTCGACGGCCGCGAAACGGTGCGCTTCGACAACGCGCTCGAGCTGGAGAAAGGCCGGCAGCTCACTCTGAGCCACCTGCGCGTCGGGATCGTCGGAACGAAGTACCATCTCGACCTGCGAGCGCGCGATCTGCACGAGCTCGTGTCCAACGAACCAAGCCGTCATCGGCGCACGCCGCAGGAGACCAGCCGAGTTCCGGCGTAGCCAACCGCGATCAGGACTCGGGCGTCGGCGGAGGCGGGAATCCGCTGCTCCGACGATCCGCGCCGCGGGGCAATTGCCGGTGGTCGCCCGGATCCGACCCGCAATCGATCTTTCGGCGCTTCGGCTCCGACTCCTCGAGCTCGCCTGATTCGGGCCGCCGGGTGGGGCGAGGCAAACTCCCGCTCTGGACTGCTCGCTCGTCGTGCATGCCCTGCCCTCTTCTCGCGATGCGGGCGAACGGGCTGCACAAAGCGTGCGAAAATTCAGCCCGCGTGTACGGCGAGCCGAGCCACGAATCCGCCGACAAGGCGGAGCGCGAAGCCGAGTGCTTCGACGGGCACACGCTCGTCGTGTCCGTGCATGCGCGACTCGTCGTCCATCGTGAGTGGAAAGGGGAGAATTCCATACGTCGGCACGCCCCACCGGCGAAGGAACGCACTCTCCGTCGCACCCGTGCTCAAATATGGGACCGCCGCGATCGACGGATCGATCTCGTGGAGAGAATCGCGCAGCGCGGCGAACGCGGCGGATGTGGAGGGCGACGGCGGCGCATCGTGGCCGCGATGCGAGATCTCAAAATGCACGGCCGGATCGCCGACCAATCCAGCCAATCGATCGACGACGTCGTCGATCGACTCGCCCGGCAGCGTTCGCACGCTCAGCATCGCGCACGCTTCGGTCGGAATGACGTTGTGGCGCACCCCCGCCTCGAGGATCGTCGGGGAAATGCCCGTCCGCAGCGTGGCGTCGAACAACGGTGTCGCCGACAGCGTTCGCGCTCCCTGCGCCTGGCGAGCCGCGTCTCCGGACACGAGGTCCGTCATGGCGGCGCGTTCCGGAGCGTTCGGCCAAACCTCGGACAGGCCGGCAAAAAACTCGCGCGTCGTGGGAAGCAACACAACGGGCTCGC
>DATLPC010000224.1:0-5601 GCA_035535975.1 Gemmatimonadaceae bacterium
TCCCGTGTCACGTGTCCCGCGTCCTACATTCCCCTACCGGTCAAGCCAACGATTCGTCGCATCCAAAATCGCCAGAACGCTCGCCGTCTCCGGACTCTCGCGGATCTCCGCGCTGCCCGTCATCAGCGTGCTCTCGCGACCGAGTTTCGTCGTCACACCCACGAACACGAACGTGTGATCGAACGCCTCCACCACTCGGCAGCCCTCGAGCGCCAAGATCCGGTCGTCACCTTCGGCCAACCGAATTGCCTGAAGCGCCGCCCGAGCAGCTAGCTCGATACGCAAACGTTCGTTTTCGATCCCCTCCGCCTCACCGAGGTACGACTCCGTGCCTTTCCGCAGGGTAACTCGGCACGTCACTCCTCGGCTCCGCGACCGGCGCACTTCCACATCCTCGAAGTAGATCCGCCGCCCGACCTTGGCTGCCTCGGAGACCGGTGCCGCCGTCGGTGCCGGTGGTTGAACGACGGGCTGCGCGATCGCCACTGGTCGGTCGGTTGCCACCGGAGGCGCGGGCGCCGGTGCCGGCGCCGCCAAAGGCTTGGCGCCTCCCATTGCTCCCGGCGCAAATCGCGACTGGCGTTCCTCCGACGTCGCAACCGAAATCTTCTTGTGACTCACGTGCATCCCGAGGTGCGCGATCAACGCGCTTTCCACGTTCCGCACCGTCTGCTTCGGCGTCACATCCGTCGTCGTCAGGATGTGGATCTCGTCCACGGCCCCATTGGGGCTCGCGACGATGCGCGCGGAAATCACTCCCGGCAGCGTTGCCAGAAGCTCTTCGGCGCGCTGTATGGGCAGCACACTGCCGGCGATCATCGACGGTTCAGCGGGAATCGCGGGATGTGGATTAGGGAGCGACACTTAGCGGGCTCCAGCGTCGGGGCGGGTTTAATACCGGAAGATGACGACAACCTTCTGCTGGCGTCACCTTCGTCGGCGTCGCGCGGTCGCTGGGGTGAGTGGGACCAGTGGGCCGCCAATATGGGCCTAACGTCCTACGATTGGCAAGACATTGACAGTTACGTTCGCCTGGACAGAGGGTGGAATTTTACACCAGGACAACGTTTGTGATGCCCACCGTCCGCGCGGCGACAGCTACCATATAAAGTATCGACACCAGACGTCCGGATTTTCACCGCATCGTCCACGTACGACGCCCTTCGCAGATCATCTGAACCAAGTGACGCGACGGACGTTCGTCGGTACTTTCTCCGACATGTCGATCAACCGCCGCGACGCACTGTCCCGCATCGCTGCCCTCACCGCCGCCCTTCCCCTCGCGCGCTTCACGGTCGCCGCCCCGAGCGACCCGCTCGACGGCGCCATCGCCGACTATCAGGCCGGCCGTCGACGCGGCGAGTGGACCGCCGTTGAAGTCACGCGACGCGCGCTCGATCGCTGCCGCAACCTCGGCGCGCGTTATCACGCCATTGACGCACTCGACGCCGAAGTCGCCCTCGCCGCCGCGCGCGCGTCCGACGATCGGCTTCGCGCCGGACGCGCCCTCGGTCCGCTCGACGGCGTCCCCGTCTTCGCCAAAGTGATCTACGACATGAATGGCCTGCCCACGACCGGCTCGAGCGCCGAGTGGGCTCGCCTTTTTCCCGACCCCGTGCATCGCGACGCACTCGAGGTCTCGCGCCTGCGCGCCTCGGGCGCCGTGATACTGGGCAAGACCGCCGCCGACGATTTCGCCTATCACGGCAACGGCACGAGCAGTCACACCGGACAGGTACTCAATCCGCACGACAAGACGGGCACGCGTACGCCCGGCGGATCGAGCGCCGGGTCCGCGGTCGCTGTCGCCACGGGAATGGCCTTCGCCGCGCTCGGCACCGACGACGGCGGCTCGAATCGTATTCCCGCGCAATTCGCCGGCGTCGTCGGCATGAAGCCGACCTTCGGCCTCGTGCCGCGCACTGGTGTAATCCCGACCTGGCCGTACCTCGACACGCACGGCCCACTCGCCCGTTCCGTCGCCGACGCCGCGTTGCTGCTCGCGGCGATCGTCGGCCCCGACACATCAGACCCACTCGCGCTCACGGCACGGTTCGACGCCACGCCGCTCGCCGTGCTGCGCGACGACGCACTTCGCAACGTGAAGCTCGGCGTGGTCGACGCACACGTCCCGCGCGAGCAGATGACCGCCGAAGCGCTCGCCACCTGGGAGCGCGCGCTCACCGATCTCCGCGCCGCCGGCGCGACGCTCGACTCGTTCACCCCTCCCGTCACGCGCCTCACCTTCCGCGATGCGTTCAACGCCGCGGCGAAAGCGCGGGGCGACGTCGCCGTTGACCCGGACTCGCCTCCCCCGACCGCGAACGCGCTGTATCGCTATTTCGTCGGCCGCACCGATGACCCGCGGGCCGCGATCCGCCGCGGCTATTCTGCCTATCAGAAGTTTTATAATGTGTTGCCGGCGACGTACGAAGAGTGCGAACCGCTGTTCGACCGGCCGATGACCGAGGATCCGGCGGGCCGTTCATTCGCACGATCGCGCGCCGAGATCGTAGCGTCGCTCGAATCGGCAATGCGAAGCGCGAGCATCGCGGCGATGGTATACCCGACGATGCCCTTCAACGCGCCGCGCGCCGTCGATCCCTGGCCGAACGTTCGGACGGCGCTCGGCTTTGGGAATTGGCTCGGACTGCCGGAGGTGTCAGTGCCGGCGGGTTACGGCGCGGACGGGATGCCGGCCCTGAACCTTTCGATGGTGGGATTGCCGGGAGCGGACGCTGGGGTCCTAGGACTCGCTCATGCGTACGAGCGACAGTCGCGGCGATTTGTCGCGCCTCGCTGAGTCCCCCGGAAAGATGGAAACGGCGCCTTCTAGGGCATAAACGGCGCGTCTTAGCAGCGCTTGTAAACGGCGCATTGAAACCGCGCTTGTAAACGACGCGCTTAGACGACGCCTTGCTGGTCGCGCGGAGTGGGCCTGTAAAGCCCGATTTGGCTACGGCGCGAGCGCGTTCGATGACGGAACTTTGCGACGCGGCCGCATCCTACGGCATGCAAGACTTCCATCAAGTTCGCGCCTGGGAAAGCGCCGTGCTTGTCGCCGTGAAAGCGCGCAAGATCGCCGAGAAATTTCCACGTCGGGGCTACGCCGAACTCCGCGAGCAGTTGATTTCGGCCGCCGAGTCGATCTCGCACAACATCGCCGAAGGGCGCGCGGCGTCTAGTCCCAAAGAATTCCTCCGGTTCCTGGACACAGCCGCTCGCTCCGCAACCGAAACGGCCTCGCAGCTCGATCTCGCTTTGCAGTACGGGATCGCTTCCAAAAGGGATGTGTTCGATTTGATGGGAACTATCATCTGCACGCGGCGGATGATTCGGTCCTTGCAGGACAAGATTCGAGATGATCTCAAACGCGGCGCAGAAATAACTCGTAAGCGCCGTCGTTAGACCCCTGTGCCCAAGCGTTTTTTACGAGCGCAGTTTCAAGCGCAGTTTCAAGCGCAGTTTCAAGCGCAGTTTCAAGCGCAGTTTTCAAGCGCAGTTTTCAAGCGCAGTTTTCAAGCGCAGTTTCAGGCGTCGTTTACAGGCGGGCGTTGAGCGCCGTTTGCAAGCGTCGTTTAAAAGCGCCCTTTAAACGCGGCGTTTACAAGCGCCGTCTAAAAGCGCCCTTTATGCCTTATTCGGTATACGACTCTTCCGGCATCCGATACTCTTTGATCTTCCGGTAGAGCGTCCTCTCCCCAATCCCGAGCATATCCGCCGCCCTTCGCCGGTTTCCGCGCGTCTCTTTCAACGCCGCTTCGATCACCGCCCGCTCGATCTCCGCCATTTTCATCCCCGGCGCGACGGTGACCACGTTCGGCGGCGGCGGCGAATCACGCGGCTCGATCGCCCGCACGACCGGCGCAGTGTACCCCGGCCCCAGCGCGATCGGCGGCTCGACGTCCCCGATCCACCGGCTGTCGCTCGGCACCGGTGGCGCCACGGCGGGCCCGTCGCCGACCCTCCGGCGAAGCTCTTCCACTTGCAGCTTCAGCTCGAGCAAACTTCGCACGATGAACTCGAGCTCATGACCGGTGGCTTGTTCCTGTCCGCGCACGAGCGGCCCGATATGCACCGGAAGGAGACGCGCCCCGCCGCCTTCTCGCAGGTGGCGCGGCAAGTCGTTCACCTGGATCTCGTGGTCCGGCGCCAGCACCACCATGCTCTCCACGAGATTGCGCAGCTCGCGGACGTTCCCCGGCCATGGGTACTCCATGAGCTTTTGCATCGCCTCCTGCGCGATGCCGTGGAATGGCCGGTCGTATTGCTTCGAGTAATCTTGAACGAAGCGACGCACGAGCAGCGCTACATCTTCCGGACGATCGCGTAACGGTGGCAGATAAATGCGGAGCACGTTCAGCCGGTAGAAGAGGTCCGCCCGGAAGTGCCCGCTCTCGACCAGCTCGCGCAGCGGCTGATTCGTCGCCGCGATCACGCGCACGTCGACACTGATCGGCGACGTTCCACCCACCCGCATGAACTCGCGCTCCTCGAGCACGCGGAGCAGCTTCACCTGCGTCGCCGCGGGCACCTCGCCGATCTCGTCGAGAAAGAGTGTCCCCGTATCGGCGAGCTCGAACCGTCCGAGTCGACGCTCGGCCGCGCCGGTGAACGCACCCTTCTCATGTCCGAATAGCTCGCTCTCCAGCAACGTCTCGGGCAGCGCGCCGACATTCTCGGCGATGAACGGCTTGGCGCGGCGCGGGCTGAGCATGTGGAGGGCACGGGCGACGAGCTCCTTCCCCGTTCCGCTCTCGCCCTCGATCAGCACCGTGCTCGTCACCGGCGCCATCTGCTCGACTTGCACCATCACTTCCCGCATCGCGTCGCTCTCACCAATCAACCCGGTGAGCCGTTGCAAACGGCGACGCTCGAGAACCCGCCGCAAACTGCCCGCGACTTCGTCCACGTTGATCGGCTTGGGGAAGACGTCGACGTATCCCGCGGCTCTGAGCCTGTCGATGGCCGATGGCTCGGCGTTGTCGGCGAGTCCGACCGCCACCGCGCCGTCCCACAGTTGCTCCTTCACGATCGCGATGGTCGACGGATCGGCGAGATCGCCGGTGAAGACGATGAGGTCCGGCTTCTCCCGGCGCAGCGCACCGCGGATATCGTCGAGCGGCGAGACGACCGCCGTGTCGACGCCCTCACTCTCGAGGATGGCGTTGAGCCGGACGGCCGGCTCGACGTCGTTCAGCGTCAACAAAACTTTCATGCGCGTCCGGGCGCCGCGTCGTGATCGAGACGGCCGCCGCGCAGGACGGCGACAGCATGATCGACGATCGGCTCGAGCGCCGCGAGTCCATCCTTCACGCCGCCGGTCGAGCCGGGCAGGTTGACGATCAGCGTCTTGTTGCGAACGCCGGTCAGACCACGCGACAGGGCGGCGCGCGGAAAACGGTCGATTGAGAGAATCCTAATTCGCTCTGCGATCCCCGGCGCCTCGCGCTCGAGGACGGCCCGTGTCGCCTCCGGCGTCACGTCGCGTTCACTCAAGCCCGTGCCGCCGGTCGTCAGCACGAGATCCGCGGCGTCGGCGTCGCACCAGCTTGTCAAACTCGAAACGATCCGCGGCGACTCGTCGGGAACGAGCGAGCG
>DATLPC010000225.1:0-9176 GCA_035535975.1 Gemmatimonadaceae bacterium
AGTGCCAAGCGTCCAAAAAGGCCGCCAAGAAAAACAAACAGGACACGGGATCCAAGCCCCGTGTCCTGTTTGAGCATTCTGTAAGACTTACTTCGCCGCTAGATCGCTGATCGACTGCGAAAGCCAGCGAACTCGCGCGACGTCCGACGAACCGGACTCGTACCCGCGAACCTGCGTCGCCAACTTCAGCAGAGCGTCACGACGTGCCCCACCGGAAGCGCTTTCCGCCGAGCGCAATCCGTCGCGCACCGCGGAGACCTGAGCCGCCGAAAGTCCCCTCCACCGCTCGAGCTGATCGGTGTATGCCCGCGACAGCGCGAACGTCGCCGGCCAGACGATCTTCGGCTGGTCCTGCACGTTGAGGAAATTCCAATTGACCGACTTCGCCGCGTCGATCTCGTTTTGCGAGATCGCGCCGCTCGGGAGCAGCTCGAAGACGTCGAGACCGCGCTGCATCTCCGAACCGACGATGTGGCCGTTGTACCAGTACGCCGACCAGTAACCGCCGCCCATCGCCCGCGTCGAATCGTTCGGGCCACGGTCGAAGAACCCGATCTCGTGCGGATGCGCAGGGTCGGTCCACTCGAAGACGGACAAGCCGCCCTGATACCACGCCTGCACCATGATCGTGCGGCCCGGAATGGGGATCAGCGAGCCGTTGTGCGCCACGCAGTTCTCGAGCTGCGTCTGCGCCGCCGGCATCTTGTAGTAGCTCTGGAACACCATCTTGTTGTCGACGATGCGGAAGATCGCGTCGGCGCCCCATTCCTTCGGGTCCTTCGCGCGGCAGTATGGCGCGCCGCCGCCGCCCCATTCGTCGGAGAAGAGCACCATCGACCCGTCATTGCTGAACGTCGCCGAGTGCCAGAACGAGAAGTTCGAGTCGGCGACCGCGCCGATGCGCTTCGGGTTCGCGACGTCGCGAATGTCGAGCAAGAGACCCATGCCCGCGCACGCACCGCCCGCCACGCCGGCGTCCGGATAGACCGTGATGTCGTGGCACTGCGTCAGCGTGCCGCGCGGCAAGGGAAGGGGCGGCCGAACCTGCTTGTACATCGCCGCGAGCGAATCCGCCGACTTGTTGAACCGCGCCGTATCCGCCTTGCTCGAACCTTCGGCCAACGCCGGAAGCGCCGCGTACGCCTGCTGGAAGTTGAAGCGCGCCGAGTCGGCCGCCGTGGCATTCTCGGGCAGCCCGCCGCGTCCACCGCGACCACCGGCGCGACCGCCGCCACGACCCCCCCGGCCGCCCGCGTCGGCATCGGCCGGCGATGCGCCGTGGCCGAGCGTGTTGCGCAGCGAGCCGAGCTTGCTGTTGTCGGCAAAGATCGCCGCGCCGCTCACCACATCCGCCTTCTCCGGATGATCGAGCGGAATCTTGATCACTTCGATGCGGAAGAGCGCCGTGTTGGTCGCGCCCGGATCCGCGTTGCAGCGCGCCAGCTCTTCGGCCGGACGCACGCCCGACGTACCCGAGATGTAGACGTAGACGTTCTTGGAATCCTTCGGATCGTGCACGACGGTGTGCGTGTGCGAGCCACGGCAGGTCTGCACGTTCGTCAGGTACTTCGGATTGTCGATGTCGGTGATGTCGAAGATGCGGAGACCGCGGATGCGCTCCTTGCTCACCGTCTCGCGCGGCGCCTGCGTGCCGCAGTCGAGACGCGCCGTCGGCGCTTCGGCCGACACGAAGAGCAGGTTCTGATAGACCGACACGTCGCTCTGCGACGCCGGACAGATCTTCGACGTGCGAAGCCGCGGCGACGCCGGATTCGAGATGTCCCAAATCTGGAAGCCGTTGTAGTTCCCCTGGATCACGCTCTGTTGGTGGAACGCGAGGTCGGAGTTCGTGATCCCGGCGAAGCCCTGCGGCGACGGCACGTGCGAGACCATGCGCAGGTTCCAGATCGCCGAGCCGGCATCCTGCAGGCCGGCCTTGAGGCCGACGCGTGGATCCGGATCCGGCGCCTTGATCAGCGGCGCCGACACGTCCGCGGTTGACATCGCGGCGCCCGCGGGCATCACGGACGGGGAGCTCGAGCCGCCGGCACAAGCCGCGACGGCCAACGCCGCGCCAAGAATGAACGACTGTCTAACGGTGGATGAGGGCATATGGGTCAGGGGAAAGGGGGAACCTTGTTAGCATTGCCGAGTCGCCGAGTCGCCGAGTCGCCGAGTCGCCGAGACAACGGTCGAGTGCTTCGAGCATCTGCATCATGCGGTCGATCTCCGTGCTCTGATCGACCTGCACGTCGTTAGCGAACTTGAATACGATCTCGTCCTGGCCCGCGCCGGGCGTGCCGAACAACTTCTCGACCATCTGGATCGCGCCGCGGTGGTGCTGAACCATGAACGTCAAAAAGAGACGGTCGAATTCCGTGCCCCGGGCCGCGTCGAGCTGCTTCATTTGCTCGTCGGTGAGCATGCCGGGCATCGCCATGAAGTGCGTCGCCCCGCCCATGTCCATCCTCATCCCACGCGGGTCGGCGTCGGGCACCGGCTGCCGACGCTCGCCCAGCCACTGCTGCATCAGCCCGATCTCGGCGGTCTGCGCGGTGGCGATACGTCCGCAGAAGATCTGGACGCCCTTGCTGGCGTTGTGCGATTCAGCCCACTTGGCCATCTGTACGGCCTGCGCGTGATGGCTGATCATGCCCGACATGAACTCGATGTCGGCCGCGGTATACGGACGACGGACGCTGTCCTTCCGCGCCTGCTCTATTCCGGCTTGGGTCACTTGGGCCGACGCCCTGCTCCCAGCGACGGCGAGCCCGGCGGTAAGGACGGAAAGCGCTATGAGACGGACTTTTGTGGGGATCATTGGTGGCCTCTGGGACTCGAAACTATGCCCGGGACAGGACGGACGATAGCGGCCCCGCCTACTCGTACGCGAGCGCACGAGCCACCGTTGTCCGCCTCGCTCCGCGGTCTCGGTGCTTGACGACGGGGTCGGCGCCGCCCAGGCTTCCCGGTGGTCCGCGGCATGCCTTCTCTCTCAACCGGATCCAACTGGAGCCCTTATGAGTAAGTCCGTGATTCGCGCGACGCTCGCCCTGCTGGCAGCCGGAACACTCGGTGCCTGCGCGTCGATCCCGCAACGCGCCTGGGCGAACGGCCAAGCGATGAGCTCGAGCCGCGCGTACTGGGAAGTCATGTCCGGCAATAACAGCTTCCGCGCCCACCGCGAACTGCAATCGAGCCTCGATCCGCGGCGGCTCAACTACCAGGAAGTCGCCTTCCCGGCGTTCCCCAAGTCAGGGAATTGGTGGTAGTTCGAACTTGCGCAACAGCGCCTGCAAACCATCGACGCCTCCGGTTGATTTCTCAGAGCCCGGCGCGAAGAAACCGTAGCTGCGGGTTTTGAAACACAGAGAGCACGGAGAGCACAGAGAAAGCACCAAAGGAGAGTTCGCCCGACACGAGCCTAGCTGATTGCTAAAAAAACCTCAGGACGCTTCCTCATTCTGAGGCGTCCTGAGGTTTTTCAACAATCACTTAGGCCCGTGAACAACGAAGCTTCTTTGAGTGCTTTCTCTGTGTTCTCTGTGCTCTCCGTGTTTCACAAACCGTCGGTCAGCGTCCGCGTTCTCAGTACCCTACGTGTTTCACAAACCGCCGTTCAACGTCCGCCTCGCCAATCTAAAGAAGAGTCATTATCCTGAAGTCTCAGACGTATGGCGTCGAGGCCGCCTTATGAAGTCCAAGATCCGCATCCTTTTGGCGTCCGTCGTCGCGCCGGCCGTCCTGATTGCCGGTTGTCGGTCGAGCGACGCGACCGGTCCGAGCTCCGGCCAGACGCTCGATCTTTCCTCGTTGATCGGGGAAATGGGAATTGCCAGCGTCGGCGTCGCCGCGGGTGCGGCGGGCGTCGGCGGCGTTGCGATTCCCACGATGCCTCCGGTCGTGCCGTCGTCCTGTCAGTATTCGGCGGCGATACAGGGTTTCAGCTGCGCGACGTTCACGTCGAACGGCATCACGCTCGACGCGACTTTCTTTTTGCTCGATGCGGCCGGCCATTTCCAATCGCAGCCCGATGCCGCCACGACCGCCGCGATTCGAACCGTCACCGATCTAAAAGGAACGACGAGCCTCGATCAGGCCGGCACCGTCGGCTCGATGACGCTCACCAATCATCAGGACATGACGCTGAGCGGATTGCTCACGGATACGCACGTCTTGAATGGAAGCTCGACGTCGCATTCCGACATCACACTCTCGGCGCCGTCCTCGCTCCACGGCGTGACGGACTCGAAGACCGTGACGGCCAACGTCGCGATGCCGAAGTCGAGCCGCTGGCCGGCGTCGGGAACCATTGCCACCGATGCCACAACGACGAGTCAATTCGGATCGCAGTCCGTGACCGGAACGACACATTCCGTGCTGACGTTCAACGGTTCCAGCGTCGTGACCATGACGATGACGATCACCGCTGGCTCGAGCCCGTTCTCGGCTACCTGCAAGATCGACCTGTCGGGCGCGTCCCCGTCGGTCTGCAACTGACCGCGCTACTCGTAGCGTAGCGCGGTCATCGGGTCGATACGCGACGCGCGCAGCGCGGGGAGATACCCCGCGCCGAGCGCCACGAGCACGAGGAGTACCACCGCGGTCGCGAAGACGATCGGGTCGTATCCCTGCAGCTGGTACAGCAGGGACTCGGCGCCTTTCCCCAAGCCCACTGCTCCGGCGATCCCGATCACGCCGCCGATGAGCGTCATCATCCCGACCTGACGCAGGACCATCCGCTGAACGCGGGCGCTATCGGCGCCCAAAGCCATGCGAACGCCGATCTCGCGCGTGCGCTGCGCAACCGAGTAGGCGAGCACTCCGTACAAGCCGATCGCGGCGAGCAGCGTCGCCAGCGCCGCGAACGACGCCGACATCGTGGTGATCATCCGGTCGAGAAAGACGTTCTCGCGCACCTGCTGCGGCATCGTCTTGAAGTCTTCCAGCGGAAGATTCGGATCGATCCGCTTGGATATGTCGCGGATGCCGCGAACGACTTGGTCGGTCGGCAGTGACGAGCGGACGTAATACACCAACGACGACACACGACCTGCCTGCCGATACGGAATTACGTACACCGGCGGAATCTTGTCCTTCACCGACGAATACTTGGAGTCCTTGGCCAGCGCGACGATCTCGATGTTCAACGAATCGTTGCCGACGGACATGCGCTTGCCGACGACCTGGCGGCCAAGGTTGAACTTTCTCGCGAACGCTTCGTTCACGATCGCCACTCTCGGCGCGCCTGACTCGTCGCTCGTCGTGAAGTCGCGTCCGCCGAGGAGCGGCACCCCAAACGTCTTGAAGTAGCCTGCTCCGACGGCGTTGAACCGCGACTCGTCGTCGGTGTCCGGGTTCTTCTTGAAGCCCTCGACGGACACGCCGTTCCCCCAGTTGTCGCCGGCCAGAATCGGCACCATCGACGCCGTCACACCGGTGACGCCCGGCATCGACGACAACTCTTGCTCATACCGCGCATAGAGCGCTTTGGCGCGTGTGGTGTCGTACCCGCTCAGGCTTGGCGAGATGTTGAACGTCACCATGTTGTCGATCTTGATCCCCAGATCCACCCGGCTCACGTTGCGCAGGCTCTTGATGAAGAGCCCCGCCGAGATGAGGAGCGCCATCGACAGCGCCATCTGCGCCGTGACCAGACTCGTTCGGAAGCGCGACGCTCCGCGACCGCCCGAGAGCTTCCCCGAGTTGTTGCGCAGATCGGTCACGAGATCGGGACGCGTCGACTGAATCGCCGGAATCAGTCCGAAGATGATCCCGGTCAGCAGTGATAGTGCCGCCGTGAACGCCACGGCCATCGGGCTGACGCTGAAATTCATTGTCGTCGACGCTTCAGGCGGCAGCATCTGGACGATGCCCTTGAGCGTCCAATACGCCACGAGGATGCTGACGGCCCCGCCGAGCATCGCGAGCAGCACCGATTCCGTCAGCAATTGCGTCACGAGCTGGCGTCGCGTCGCACCGAGGGAGAGGCGGACCGCCATCTCCATCGTGCGATTCGCCGCGCGGGCCAACAAGAGATTCGCGATGTTGGCGCAGGCGATCAGCAGCACGATGCCCGTGATCGCGAACAGGAGCAGGAGCGGGGTCTTTGCTTCCTTGTGCATCTGCGTCTGTCCGCGGCGTCCGTCCTCGAGCTTGACGACCTTTGCGCGGAACTTCGTCATCGTCTGCTGGCTCATCGACTTCTGCAGCGGCGCCTCGACGTCGTTGATGATCGGCTTGTACACGGCGTTGACCGCCGCGCGCGCCTGCTCGATCGTCGCGCCGGCCTTGAGACGAGCGAACAGATACACCCAGTACTGCTGCCGGTCGTTGAACCCGCGGAAACCGGGAACCATCACCCCGCGCATCGAGATCGGCACGAAGACGTACGGGCGGTCGCCCAGCGTCGTCCCGTCGAAGCCCCGAGACGCGACGCCGATGATCGTCATTTGCTGGCCGTTGATCGTCATCTTCTGGCCGACGACGTTCGGGTTGGAACCGAGCTGGTTTTCCCAATAGGCGTAGTCGAGTACCGCGACGTAATGCCCGCCGATCGTGCGATCGTCTTCGACGGTGAAGAGGCGTCCGAGCGCCGGCCGTACGCCGAGGGTCGGGAAGTACGAGCCCGACACGAGCATGGCTCGGCCGCTGATCGGCGTTTGCCCTGACATCGCCAGATTGACGCTGAACAGGCGGTGCGCGGCGACGCCACTGAACGCCGTGCTCGCTTTCTCCAAGTCCCGAAACATCGGGTAGCTGAAAATCTCCTCGCAGCTCCCCGCCTGATTGCACGAGTTCGAGCCTGGCGCCGGGCCAGGCGCCGCGAGATTGACGAGCCGTTCGGGGTGCGACACCGGCAGCGGCTGGAGCAGAATCTCGTTGAACAACGAGAAAATCGCCGCGTTGGCGCCGATCCCGAGGGCGAGCGAGAGGATCGCCACCGTCGTGACGAAGGGCGTCTTGAACAGCGTGCGTAGCGCGAGCTTGACGTTTCGCATGATCGAGTGGCTGGGGTCCCGTGTCCCGTCCTACGAGCGGGCCTCGACTCCGGTTCCAGATTGGACTCGCGCGAGCATCGAATGGTTTGCTCGGGGGCTACGCGCACGTCATCATTACCCCATGCGTCTCCACCCTCGCCTATCGCTAGTGCCGGCCTTCGCTCTCGTCGGCACGTTCTCCGCCGCGGCCCATGCGCAGCCGGCAACGCGCTCGACCGACCTGGCGCCGAAGATCGACGCCGTCTTCGCGCGCTTTACGAATCAGACCCCAGGCTGCGCCGTCGGCTTGGGAAAGGACGGCCGCGCCGTCTACATGCATGGCTACGGCATGGCGAATCTCGAGTACAACGTGCCGATCACAGAATCGACCGTGCTCGAGAGCGGATCCGTCGCCAAGCAATTCACCGCGTCGGCAATGGTGTTGCTCGCAGAAGACGGAAAGCTCTCGCTCGACGACGACATCCGGAAATATCTCCCGGAGGTTCCCGATTTCGGCGGCCAAAAGATCACGATTCGCAACCTCCTCACCCACACGAGCGGGTTGCGCGACCAGTGGGGCTTGCTCGGCCTCGAGGGACGCGGCCCGGGGTCGCAAGTCCATTCGCCCGCGACGACGCTCGACCTCGTCGTCCATCAGAAGATGCTCAATTTTCCGCCGGGGTCGGAGTATCTCTACAGCAACACCGGTTATGCGCTCGCGGGCATCATCATCGAGCGTGTGAGCGGCAAGTCGCTCGACGCCTTCACGCAGGAGCGCCTTTTCCGCCCGCTCGGCATGACCCACACACGATGGCGCGACGACTTCACGACCGTCGTGCCGAATCGGGCGACGGCGTACTCCGGATCGGCGGCGAGCGGGTTCCACACCGACATGCCGTTCACCAACATGATCGGTAACGGGGGTCTGCTCAGTACGATGGCGGATCTGCTCAAGTGGAACGAGAACCTCGACCATCCAACCGTCGGCGGGCAGCCGTACGTTGACGCGCTCCAGACGCGAATGCGTCTCACCAGCGGCCGTACCATCACCTACGCGCTCGGCCTCGAGGTGACGGACTATCGGGGCGTACATGAAGTGAGCCACAGCGGCTCGACCGCCGGCTATCGCACGTTTCTCGCGCGCTATCCCGATCAACATGTCTCCGTCGCGGTGTGGTGCAACTACGCCGGCGCCAATCCGACACAGCTCGCCCATCAAGTCGTCGATTTGGTGCTGACGAAACCGCCAGCCGCGGCGAGCCAGGCGTCCGCCGAGAAGGTTGAAGTCTCCGCCGCGGACCAGCAGCAATGGGCCGGCGTGTATCGCGATCCGCACACCGACGATGTGATCACGCTCGCGGCAAGCAATGGGGGATTGACGGTCGGCACCGGACGCGGCCAGCCAACGACGCTGATCCCGCGCGGCGGCGCACGCTTCCTCGCCAACGCCGGCGACGTCGAGTTCACGCGAACCCCGGGACGTCGAGCATTCGTCCTCGTCCGTCCGAACGGCGACACGGCTCATTTCGAGGAAGCCCGCCCGGCGCCCGCTATCATACCGACGCAAGACTACACCGGCACCTACACGAGCGACGAACTGGATGTGAAACTCGTCGTCGCCGCGAAAGGCGATAAGCTTGTCGTTCGCCGTCGCCCGGCCGACGAGATCGAGCTTCGCCCCGCTTACGCCGACGACTTTGCCGCGCCCGGATTCGGCACGATCCGCTTTTCGCGTGATGCGTCGGGGCGCGTGACCGGCTTCGCCATATTCGCCGGCCGCGTGATCGACGTTCGCTTCACACGCGCCGGCCGTTGATGCGACTGCTCCGCCAATCCGCCGCGGCGTTTGCCTTCGCCGCGATCGCCGGATGCCAAGCGTCGCGAAGCTCGAGCCCGGCCGCCGCCGCGCCGAGCGTTGGTCCACTGTCGCCGGCGGTTCCGCTCGATGAGCAACAGCGGCATTGGGTGGACTCCACGCTCGCGTCGCTCTCGCTCCGCGAGCGCGTCGGCCAAATGGTCATGGTCTGGGTGCTCGGCGACTACACCAACCTGCACGACTCGACCTACGCCGAAGTGGTTCGCTGGGTCGAGCGCGACGGCGTCGGTGGTGTCTCGATGTCGCTGGGGACGCCGATCGAAGTCGCGGCGAAGCTGAACGATCTTCAGCGGCGCGCCCGCGTGCCGCTGCTCGTCAGC
>DATLPC010000226.1:0-74707 GCA_035535975.1 Gemmatimonadaceae bacterium
GAGCGGGCGGATCATCAACATCAAGCCGGGGCGGGTGGGCGGATTCACCGAGTCGTTGGCGATCCACGATCTGTGCGCCGCGGCAGTTCCCCGTGTGCCGGTGTGGTGCGGGGGGATGCTGGAGAGCGGGATCGGGCGGGCCTACAACGTGGCGTTGGCGTCGTTGCCGAATTTCAGTTTGCCGGGGGATTTGAGTCCGAGCGCGCGGTACTGGGCGCGGGACGTGGTGACGCCGGCCTGGACGATGAACGCCGACGGACTGGTGCCGGTGCCGACGACCGCGCCCGGGTTGGGCGTCGAGGCCGACAGGGACTTCATTCAGGGCCTCACCTCTCGCACCGAAACGCTCGAAGCGCGCGCCGTCGCTGTCGGTGTGGGCTGACGGTGCGTTAGCGCGCTGACTCGCGCAGCTGACGCAGCGCGCGCATCACCGCTCCCGTCACCGGCCGCAAGCGACCGTTGGGCGCGCGCAGACCGCGCGCTTGTCCATAATCGCCCGCTTCGTACACGACCGCGCCTTTGATCTCGGGGTGGTTCGTCGCCCAAGCCAGTACTTCCCAAACCGCGGCTTCCTGACTTCGTTCGCCGTACGCGAGCGGATAGCCGCCCGTGGCGAACACCCAGTGCTCTTTGCGAGGTGGTGTGACGCGCAGCCATCGATCGGCGGTGCGCGTATCGGCCTGAATCCCGCCGCCAACGTAGGGCGACGGAAAGAGTGAGAATCCGAGGATGTCGATCGGCGATCGGGCCGACGCCGCCCACGCGTACAACGCGCTGTCATTTCTCGTGTACGCCGAGGCCGATACGCCGATTCGCACCTTCCGGTCGATCGCCTTCGCGGTCCGCGCCGCGGCGATGAGATACGACTCCCATCGGGCAACGGGAATCGGACCGAGCGCGCGCTCGCCGGCGCCGAACGGGTCCTCAGCCGGAAGGATGATATCCGGATGCAAGCGCTCCATGACGCGTCGGACCATTGCCAGCCGTCCGTTCTCATCGAAATCCGCGCGTCTCAGCTCCGGCAAGATTGTCCCGCGATATCCGACCGCCACGATGACCGGCGTGCTGTCGCGTCGAATCGGCTCCAGAACTCGCACGAGCGAGTCGAGCGTCTGCCGTGTCGCGCCCGGGACGACCACGACCGCGATCGCGTCCACATCGAGCGTGTCGAGCAGCGCCGAGTCGGCGCGGATGGCGGGCGGCGGCGGGGGGCTCGCCATATCGGGAAGGATCTTCAACCCGACGGCGAAGTCCGCATCGGGGCGTTCGCGCAGCTGATCGCGACGATGAGCCTCGTAGTTGCGCAGCTGCACGACCGCGCGCGGAAGTCCGATCGCGACGATGAACGCGCACCAGAGCGATGCGTAAAGAGAAATGAGGAACCGGAACGACGCCGTAAGGCTGTGCAGCGCGGGAAAGGCCGGCGACACCATCGGCACGTTGAGGAAGAGCGGCGACGCCAGCACACCCGACGTTCCGCCGGCGAATACCATCGCGAGACTCTGCGCCGCGAGCAGCGACACGAGCGGCTCGGCCGGCGAGTGGCCGTGCGCCACGGCATACCGGATCAACCCGATGAGCGCGATCAGCAGATTGTAGATCAGGATGGGAATTCCCCACGCGACGTTCACGAGTCCGCGCATGAACGCGTAGACCGCTTGGGCGGCGAAGAGCAACAGCACAGCCGGCCAGACCCAATCCATCGTCGCAACGGCGCGACCGGTGATCACGGTGGATGTCGCCAGTGTGAAGAGCAACCCGGGCACGAGCAGCAGCGCCGCGAGGCCACAGATGGCCTGAAAGACCCGCGGGGCCTGATCGTTCTGCGCGATCCGGCCGGCGAGCACGACGTCCCAAACGATTATGATGACGGTCAGCGCCACGTGCGCCGGCGCGAGAAAGCCTGTCATCCGCGAGTGCGAGTTGCGGTCTTTACTTCCCGAGCCGTCAGCCGGCGCGACAAGACTTCAACGACTTTGCGAAAGTCGTGCGCAACGGGCGCGATCACGTCGAGGATAAGGACCTGGCGTTGAGGGACCGAGTGCACCGCGATGTGGCCCGATTCGAGAAGCAGAACCGCGGAGACCCCACCATCCGTTTGGTCGCGCACCGACGGCATGCCGGCGTGGCCAAGCCCCGCGGCGCTCGCGGCAGCGATCAGTAGGCCACCGATCAAGCGTCCATCCGACAGTTGCCCGGCCGAAACGCCGAGAAACTCCGCCGACAGATGCGAGTGCGACCCTTCCGTGCGCGGCGTAACGATGCGGTGCGGGATAAGTTCGCGAACCTTACGAATGCGTAATGATGCTGGCAAGCGCTTCGGTGCGTATCTAGGTTAGGTCCATGGCCGCGCGGGCTGGGAGCGCGAAACTTCGCGCCCTCCCCAACATCATCTCGTCCTCGCGGCTCCTGCTCGCCGCCGGATTCGCCATGGTCAGCGACGCCGACAGGCGTCTGGGGCTGGTCGGTCTCGCCGCGGCCACCGATTTCCTCGACGGTTGGATCGCGCGCCGAGCGGAGTGGACGACGAAGTGGGGCGCGCTCCTCGATCCGATCGCCGATCGCGTGTTCGCGCTCGTCGCCGTCGTCACGTTCGTCGTCATGGGCGAGCTCTCGGTAGCCGGCGCGCTGGTGATGATCTCGCGCGACATCATGACCGCGATCGGATTCTTCGTCGCACGCATCATCCCGTGGCTTCGTCCGGTCGAGTTCAAGGCGCGTCCACTCGGCAAGATCGTCACGTTCCTCCAGTTCGCCGCCTTCGTCGCGCTGCTACGCTTTCCCGGCGCAGTATTGGTTTGCCTCTGGCTGGTCGGCATCGCCTCGACACTTGCCGTTGTCGACTACACCTACGCGTTGTGGCGGGCTCGCGCGCGGTGAAGCACCTCGCGCTCGCGACGCTCGCTTTTCTGATACCCGCCGCAGGAGGCGCTCAGCAGCCGGCTCGCCCGTATGCCGAATACCGCGCCGACGCCATCATTGCTCGCGGCACGGCCGCGCAGGTGGGGGGCGGCGTCGTGCTGCCGCTCGGCATTTATGTACGCCTCGGAGTGGATGCGGCCGCGGGCGCGACCTGGCGCCATAGCGAGACTGTCGGGAGTGGACGAGTGGAGGCGATCGCGCGCTTTCTGCTCGATCCCTTTCGCGAGTCGCGTCTCGGCTTTTCGATCGGTGGTGGCGTGAGCGCGCCGATCGGTAGCGCCGAGCCGTCGCAGCCGCCCTATCTCACGGCGGTCATCGATCTCGAGGGACCGCGGAACCACGGCATTACTCCGGCCCTTCAAGTCGGATTGGGTGGCGGCACGCGGCTCGGAGTCGTCTTGCGACAATCGCCGCGGCAGTGGCGATAAATCGAAACGCCCCCGCGGTTACGGGGGCGTCCTCATATGCTGCTCGGTGCTATGCCGCGACCGTATCGTCGCGCTTCTTGGGCGGCTGCGAGAACCGCTCGCCCAGCTTGCGCAGCTCCACGATCTGATCGCTGTTCAACTCCGGATAGCGCTCGGTCATGTACGCCATCGTTTCGTCGAACCATTCGGCTTGATGTTCGGGAGCGGACCCGACCACGCCGCACCGCATGATATGCTGGAACAACTCGTCGCGAGCTTCCTCGAAAGGCGAAGGTGTCGCGGGGGATTTCACTGCTCGGTTCTTCTGTTTGGCCATGAATGAGAGTTAGGGTGAGAGACAGAGCAATTTAGCGGTTTTCCGAGGCCTTTCATAGCGGGCGCGACCCCGCCGGCGCACACTCACCCTACGTGCTCCGTAGCGCAATCGCTGCGCCGCGGCGCGCGCCGATGAACCGGGAACGCGGATGTGCTAGTCGGCGCGAACGATGAGGCCGGAGGCGCCGACGAACTCCAAGATCATGTTCGCCAGCGTGTCAGGAGCCTCTTCCGGAACCAAACGGCCGGTACCAGGAAGACGAACGATCCGGCTCCCCGGAATAGTATCGGCCAGACGGTCGCCAAGTTTCGGGCTGACGAACGGATCCCGGTCACCCCACACGATCATCGTGGGGCAGTCGATCTGACCGAGCTCGATGTCGGCCATGTCGTCTTCATCAACCGAACGGGCCAGGGCGAGCAGGTGGTTCAACCCGTCCTGACCCACGTAGGGTGCGAGATATCTTGCCACCAGCGACTCGGGCATGTTCTCCGGCTTCGAGACGCTGCGTTCGAGCAGCTCGCGCATCAGCGGCGCCGCGCCGAGGACCCCGCGAGACACCCGCAGCACGTATCGGCCGGTATTGCGCTGCATCGTCTTGATGTCGTCGGCTGGAACGTCGTCCATTGCGATCGCATTGATCAATACCAGGCGCTCGACGCGCTCCGGTCGTGTGTAGGCCAAATGCATCGCGATGGCGCCCCCGAGATCGATGCCGACGATCGTCGCCTTCGACAGGCGAAGCGCGGTGAGCGCGCGGTCCAGATACTCGGACTGCGCTTCGATCCCGAACTGCGCGTCGAACGGCCGGTCGGACTCCCCGTAGCCGAAGAGGTCCACGGCAAAGGCGGTCCGATTGGCCAGCGCGAGCGCTGGTCCGACGTCGCGCCACAAGAAACTGCAGGTACCAAAGCCGTGTATCAGAAGGATCGGTGCTCCGCCATGTCCGTAACGCTCGACATGCATCGATCCAGGTCCCACCGGAATTCGGAGAAGATCGGCGTCCATTGAGGCGGGTAATTGTACGGGCTGCGTCTCCATGGGCGTTCAGCTTGCGCAACCTGGGTACCATCATAGCATCTTTCGGCCGCGTGCGATGTGGCCGGCTCACGCGTCTATCGGAGTAGCAGTGCCATGACGGAGCAGGAGCAGACCTACGACGACGGCCGGGCGCGCAACCTCGAGGCTCTTCTGCGGGCCCTGGCGGATCGGATACGTGAGCTGGACGGCCAGGGCAAGCTGCTTGACCAGGCCGGCGAGCTCATGCGGCTTATTGGCGACGTCCGCAGCGAGCTCTTTCACTACGAAGTCAGGATCACCTACGACACTCCCGAGGTAGCCGAGAACCGGCGGATCATTCGGGAAGCTCAGGAGAAGAGTACGGACTCATGGCAAACAAGCGAGTGGAAACCGGACGAGGACGAAAGCCCGGAGTGGTGAAGTCGTCGAAGAAGTCTTCGACAAGCAACCGGGCTTTTTACCTCTTGATCGGCATGATCGCCGTCGCCGGAATCGGCGCGCTGACGTATCTGTCCACGCGCCCGAGTGGCGCCGCGGCGGCCGCGAGTCCAATCGATACGACGCTCCCGAAAATTGAATCGCAGGGCTACGTCATCGGCAACGCGAGCGCCCCCATCGAAGTGACCGAGTTCGGCGACTTCGAGTGCCCGCAGTGCGGCCGCTTCGCCTCGATCACCGAGCCCGATGTCCGCTCGCGACTCGTCAACACCGGCACGATTCGGTTCCGTTTCATCGACTATCCGTTGCCGATGCACGCCAACACGTGGAACGCTTCGCGCGCCGCGGCGTGCGCCGACGAGCAAAACAAGTTCTGGGAGATGCACGACGCGATCTTCGCCAACCAGGATCGCTGGAACGGGGAAGCGACGCGCAACCCCGATAAGGTCTTGAAGCAGATTGGCGAGCAGATTGGCCTGAAGACCGATGCCTTCGACCAATGCATCGACACCAAGAAGACCCAGGCGAAGGTCCAGGCGCACTACGAGATCGCCACCAAGCGCCAGGTGAATGCCACTCCGACGTTCATCATCGGCGACAAGCAGATCGCGGCCTACATGCCGTACGACCAGTTCAAGTCGATGATCGACGAGGCGCTTGCCAAGCAGGGTTCCCCTGTCAAAGCGCCCACCACTCCCGCGACCGACGCCAAGCAGGCGGCTCCGCTCAAGAAAGGCCAGTAAACGACATGTCGCGCCGCAAATGGATGGCCGTCGTCAGCTTGGCCGGCCTCTTTCTAGGCGTGTACCTCACGCTCTATCACTACGGTTTCATCGGCACGCTCGCCTGCAACGTTTCATCGTGCGAGAAAGTGCAGACGAGCCGTTGGTCGATGTTTCTCGGCCTTCCGGTGGCGACGTGGGGGGCCGGTTTCTATGTGCTGATGCTCGCGCTCACCGTCGCCGGATTGCAGCCCAGATACGAATCGTCGCGCGGGCTTGCCATGGTGCTTGTGTTGCTGAGCGGCTGGGGCCTGCTCTTCACCGCCTGGCTCAACTACCTCGAGGCATTCGTCATTCACGCCTGGTGCGAATGGTGCCTTGGCTCGGCCACTCTGGTGCTGATCCTGTTCGTGCTGGCGTTGTTGGACTGGCGGGACACCCGATCGGACTATGAACCTGAAGGCATAAACGGCGCCGTTAGCGAGCGCCTGTAAACAGCGCTTTGAAACGTCGCTCGCAAACAGCGCCTGTAACCGGCGCCCAAACGGCGCTTGTTACAGGCGCTTCTTATCAGCGCTGTCTAAACGCGCTACTCATCGGCGCCTCTTAGGAGCGCCGTTTATGCCCTACGCCCTCTTAATCGTCCGTTGCTGCGTCCGCCCCTGCGAGGCGTCGTTCAGCCGCAATTTCGGCCGCTCTTCAACGACATCACCCGCGTCCACGGCGCGGCGGCGATAGGGCACAACGTCTTGGCCCAGGACGACCAGCGTTCGCGTCGCGACCGTGCTCGCCAGCGGCTCCGGGATCGCCATCTCGCGGATATAGCTGTCGATCGCCCGGTCGAAGCTCATGTCTTCGGCCAGCGTATCCACGAACATCAGCGCATTGTCCACGTGAGCCCGGATGATCGCCTCTTCAGCCCGGGCCTGCGCAAGCCGCAGGCGGCGCTCGGCGGCGGGCTCGAGCTTGCGGCGGAAGATCCGCTCCGGAAACAGACGGCGAAGGAAAGCGAACATAGGCGTGGCTTGAGGTAGACGACTTGTCAGCTAGGGGGGCACAAGGCATACCACCGCACTGGGCGTCAACTCTCCCGCTCTTCGTACTGGTCCTTCAGAGACGCGACGACGGTTGGGTCCGCGAGCGTTGTGGTATCGCCTAATGCTCGTCCCTCGGCGATGTCCCGCAGCAGCCGGCGCATAATCTTACCCGATCTCGTCTTTGGCAGATCCGCGGAAAAAAGTACGTCATCCGGCTTGGCGATCGCACCAATTTTTTCCGCCACAAAATTTCTCAGATCGTCGCGCAGCTCCACGCTCTGCTTGAATCCTTCGCGCAACGTGACGAACGCCGCAAGCGCCTGACCCTTGAGCTCGTGCGCCCGTCCGACGACCGCCGCCTCGGCGACGGCCGGATGTTCTACCAACGCCGACTCGACTTCCATGGTTCCAATCCGGTGCCCGGCAACGTTCAGCACGTCGTCGACGCGGCCCAGGATCCAGTAATACCCGTCCTCGTCGCGCTTGGCGCCGTCCCCCGGGAAGTAGAGATCGGGACGTCCCGGCCACTTCGAGAAGTAGGTCTGCACGTAGCGATCGTCGTCTCCCCAAATCGTACGCAGCATCGACGGCCACGGTTTGGTCAACGCGAGCAGGCCTCCACCAACCTCGATCTCATTTGCCTTTGCGTCGAGGAGCGACGCCGCGTAGCCCGGAAGAGGCATCGTGGCGCTCCCGGGCTTCGTCTCCGTAACGCCCGGAAGCGGAGAGATCACGATGGCGCCGGTTTCGGTCTGCCACCACGTGTCGACGATCGGGCATCGCTTTCCGCCGATCTTCTCGTGGTACCACATCCACGCTTCGGGATTGATCGGTTCGCCGACCGAGCCGAGAAGTCGCAGGCGCGACAGATCATGCTTCTCCGGCCACTTGTCGCCCCACTTCATGAACGCGCGAATCGCCGTCGGCGCGGTGTACAGAATCGTGACACCGTACCGCTGGCAGATATCCCAGAACCGATCCTTCTCCGGCCAATCCGGCGCGCCCTCGTACATGATGCATGTCGCGCCGTTCGCCAGCGGGCCGTACACGAGATAGGAATGTCCCGTCACCCAGCCCACGTCGGCGGTGCACCAGAAGACATCGTCGTCCTTGAGATCGAAGACGAGCTTCGTCGTCGTCGTCACCCCGACGAGGTAACCGGCCGTGGTATGGACGATTCCTTTTGGCTTACCAGTCGTGCCTGACGTGTACAGGATGTACAACACATCCTCGGCGTCCATCTTCTCCGGCTCGTATGTCGCGTCTGCGTCGCGCATCAACCGATGCCACCAATGGTCGCGCCCCTCCTTCATCTCGGCGAAAGCTTCGTCGCCGATCGCGCCCGGCCGTCGTTGCACGACGACCACATTCTCGATCGACGGGCACTCCTCGATCGCCTTGTCGGAGTTCCGTTTGAGCGGTACGACGGAGCCGCGCCGGTATCCGCCGTCGGCCGTGATCAGCAGCTTGGCCTGCGCGTCGTTGATCCGGTCGCGCAACGATTCCGGCGAGAATCCGCCGAACACCACGGAGTGAATCGCGCCGACGCGCGTGCAGGCGAGCATCGCGATCGCGACTTCGGGAATGAGCGGCATGTAGATCGCCACGCGATCCCCTCGCCTCACGCCAAGCCGCTTCAACACGTTCGCGAACTTCTGCACCTCGACGTATAGGTCCCAGTACGTCAGCGTGCGGCGGTCGCCCGGCTCGCCCTCCCAAATCAGCGCCGCCTTGTTGCGGCGATACGTCTTGATGTGCCGGTCGACGCAATTCACCGAGATGTTCAGCTTCCCGCCGATGAACCACTTGGCGTGGGGCGGCTGCCAATCGCACACCGTTTTCCACTTCTCAAACCACTCGAGCTGATTCGCCTGCGCCTCCCAAAAGGCTTCGGGATTTTGCTTGTACAGCGCGTGGTCGCTGACGTGCGCGTTCCGCCGGAAGTCGGCGGACGGCGTGAACTTTCGATTCTCGTGAAGTAGGGCGTCGATCTCGGACATGTCTGGTTCGGATCGGAGCGTTGGGCGGCGGTCCGTGCCGCTATCGTCGTAATATTGGCGGTCAAAGTGCCGCCGGTAAGCCACGGAGCGGCGCCCTTATCTTTGAGCCATGACGAACGGGACAACGCCCGGAACTGTTTTCCTGGTTGGAGCTGGACCCGGCGACCCGGGTCTTCTCACGCTTCGCGGCGGCGAGCTCCTCGTCACCTGCGATGCGATTGTCTACGACGCACTTGCCAACCCGGCCCTGCTCGCCCTCGCCGAGGCGACCGATCGAGAACAGGCGGTCGAGCTCTACGATGTTGGAAAGCGCGGTGGTTCCAGTGAATCGGCGCGGCAGGAATCGATCAACGATTTGCTCGTACGACTGGCGCGAGAGGGTAAGCGCGTCGTCCGCTTGAAGGGCGGCGATCCGTTCGTGTTCGGCCGAGGAAGCGAGGAGGCCGAAGCGCTCGCGCGCGAAGGGCTGCGCTTCGAGGTGGTGCCGGGAGTCACAGCAGGTATCGCGGCGCCGGCGTACGCTGGAATTCCCGTCACGCATCGTGGCGTCGCGACGTCCGTCACCTTCGTCACGGGTCATGAGGATCCCGCGAAGGATAGCGCCGGAGTGGATTGGTCCGCGCTGGCTCGCGCCGGTGGGACGATCGTCCTCTACATGGGGGTGAAGACCCTTCCGCGCATCAGCGACGCTCTAGTGGCCGGCGGGATGCCTCCGACTACGCCGGCGGCGGCGGTGCAGTGGGGAAGCTACCCTCGTCAGCGCACGGTCACCGCGACGGTCGCGACGCTGTCGGAGGCGATCGAGCGCGAAGGGATTACGGCGCCCGTCATCACCGTGATCGGTCCCGTTGTCTCGTTGCGAGAAACGATCGCGTGGTTCGATCGACGACCGTTGTTCGGCAAGACGATCGTCGTTACGCGGGCCCGATCGCAGTCGGCGACGCTCAGCGGCCGTCTCGCGGCGTTGGGCGCCGAGATCGTGGAAATGCCCGCGACGCGAATCGAACCGATAGAGTCGCCGGCCATCGCGGAATCCATCCAGCATCTTTCGGCTTACGGCTGGGTCATTTTCACCAGCCGCAACGCCGTGGTTCTTTTTTGGCGAGCGCTTCGCGACGCCGGTCGTGATGCGCGCGCTCTCTCGGGCGCCAAGATCGCCGCCATCGGACCGGCCACGGCGGAAGCGTTGCTCGAGATCGGAATCGCGACCGACCTCTCGCCCGAACGGTTCATCGCCGAGGCGTTGCTCGACGCACTTCGCGATCGTGGCGACGTGCGCGGTGCGCGCATCCTGTACGCGACCGCCGAGGGAGCGCGCGAGGTGCTTCCGGACGGCCTTACCGAGATCGGCGCCTCGGTCGACCGCATTCATCTCTATCGCTCCGTCGCGAACAGCGAGGGCGCGGATGAATTGAGACGCCGCGTGGCCGCTGGCGTGGACCTCGTCACGTTCACGTCCGCCTCCTCCGTCTCTGCATTCAGCGACGCGCTCGGCCGAGAGGCTGCGGCGAACGTTCGAGGCGCGTCGATCGGGCCAATTACGAGCTCCGCGGCACGCGCGGCGGGGATCGATGTCGTCATCGAAGCCGGCGAGTCGACGATTCCCGGGTTGGTCGCCGCCATTGTCGATCATTTCGCAAAGGACGAATCGGCGTGAGCGCGCCGCGAGCGGGTGAGGGGAAGGGGGACCGCGTGCTGCTCATTGCGACGCGAGCGTCCGAGCTCGCCGTTCGTCAGGCGCGGCAAGTGCAGGAGGCTCTGGCGCAGCGTGGCGTCACCGCCGAGCTCAAGACGTACCGCACGACGGGCGACAAACGCCTCGATGAGCCGCTGAGCGCGATCGGTGGCAAGGGGTTGTTCACCCGCGAGCTGGAAAACGATCTCGCCAAAGGCGTCGTCGACTGCTGTGTTCATTCGCTCAAGGATCTGCCGACTGAAGCTCCGCGCGGGCTGACCATCGCGGCGGTTCTCGAACGGGAGGATCCGCGCGACGTCCTGATCGTGAATTCGATCGTCGGCGTGACGACGCTCCGGGATCTTCCCGCCGGGTCGCGCGTCGGCACGTCCAGTTTGCGTCGTCGCGCGCAACTGTTGGCGGCACGTTCCGATCTGGATGTCGTCGAGCTGCGCGGCAACGTGCCGACACGAATCAAGAAGGTGGACGACGGTCACGTCCACGCCGCGATTCTTGCCGCGGCGGGGCTGCACCGACTCGGCGTGCCCCAACACATCGCCTCCTATCTCGACGCGCCCGCATGGTTGCCGGCCGCGGGGCAGGGCGCCATCGCCGTGCAAATTCGCGACGACGACACCCATGCGCGGTCGCTCATCGCTCTGCTCGACGACGCTCGTACGCACGCCGACACGAATGCCGAACGGGCCTTCCTCGCCGCGCTCGAGGGCGGCTGCCAAGTGCCGATCGGCGCGCTGGTCGTCGATTCGGCCGGGGATCGTGTGTTGCACGGTTTTATCGGCGACGTGCGAGGAAAGCACACGCTGCGAAGCTCGCTGCCGCTCGACGACCGGAATCCCGAACTGACTGGCGTTCGGTTGGCCAACGAACTCCGGCATCAGGGCGCCAGCGACATCCTCGAGTCGCTCCGCCGCGCCGACAAGATCCCCTCCCCGCAACCTGAATAAACGCCGCCTGCGTCAAAACCGCGCGTTAGGAGCCAAAACCGCGCGATTGGGGTCAGACTCCAATCTTCGATTGGAGTCTGACCCCTAACGGAAGGTTTTCATCCGGGGCGGTGGCGTTTCTTGACGTCGTCGAGCCAGGCCAACTCCGTTTCGAATTGCTTGATCGACAATCGGACGACCATTGCCGCGTCGGACGTCGGCGACGTTTCCTCGATGACCGCGGCGAGCGCGTCTCGGTCGTCGGAGAGTTGTTGCTCGAGGAAGCGACGCCGGCGATCGATTTGGGCGGCGAAGTCGCGGGGCCGGGCCTGCCACGACAGGACCATCCAGGTGAGGAAGGGATCGGGCGGGCGTTGCGTCGCCCAGCGCGCCTGAGCGAGCGAGTCGGCGAGCAGTCGTCGTCCCGAGTCGGTGGGTTTGTAGACGCTGCGTTCCGGGCCGAGCGACGAGTCATCATCGCGCGCCGCCGCGACGTGGCGTGCATCGGCGAGCTTGCGCAGCGAGTAGTAGACCTGCGCGCGCGAAATGCTCGCCCACTTCTCGACCTGCCGACGTTCCAGCTCTGCCCACAGCTCGTAGCCGTGCATCGAACGTTCGCTGAGCAGCGAGAGCACGACGAGGTCGGCGAGGGTCACGCCGGATGGTCTGGCCATTGACGGTGAATCTAGTATTAATTAGACTAGCTGTCAACATCTACGAGGACCTTCGTATGGCCGCGAATTTGAAGTCGCTTACACCGGTACTCATCGTCGACGCGGTCGAGCCGTGCGCCGCGTTTTGGATGGAGAAGCTTGGCTTCAGCAAACCCAGCGAAGTGCCGGGCGACGATGGGAGGCTCGTCTTCGCCATCGTTCAAAAGGACGGGGTCGAGATCATGTATCAGACGAAGGCGAGCGTGATCGCCGAATCCCCCGACCAAGCCGATGATCTCGGCGGGCATAGCACGGCCTTGTTCATCACAGTTCCGTCGATCGGCGATCTGGACGAGATCGAGCGGGCGGTGCACGGCGCGCCGATGGTCAAGGAGCGTCACAAGACTTTCTACGGATCGACGGAGTTCTACATCCGTGAGCCGGGCGGCAACGTCGTCGGCTTCGCGGCGTTTTGAGGAGGCGCGGATATGCCCAGCAAACGCGTTCCGAAGAGCAGGGAATCGGTGGTGCGCTTCGAGCAGATCCCTAACGTCGGTCCTCGCATCGCCGAGGATTTCCGCCGGCTTCGTGTCGAGCACCCGCACCACCTCGCCGGACAGGACCCATACGCTCTGTACGACCGGCTGAACGTGCTAACACGCACCCGCCAAGACCCATGTGTCCTCGACACGTTCATCGCCGCGGTGCGCTACATGGAAGGCGCGCCGAAGACTCCGTGGTGGAAGTACACGCCGGAGCGAAAACGACGTCTCGGTACGGGCCGTTAGCCTTTCCGCCAGAATGGGGTCAGACTCCATTTTCTGAATGGGGTCAGCGTCGGCCGTGCGACGAAAGCCGAGCGCGTCGTCTGAGTGGTCCGGCGCGGCGGCCTGTCGACGTCGACACCTGGTCGCGAAAATGTTCGTCGCCCAAGGCCCACCCTCCGCGGATCGACGATCGAAGCTCGTCGAGCGTTGGGCGATCGAACGGTACGTCGCAGATGGCACGGTAGGCGGTGAGTCTGTCGAGCACGCGGCCGCCGAGTGCCACGTACCGCTCGTGCGGCACGACGACTGGGTTCGGCCAGCCCAGCGCGTTGGCGCGAAAACTTGACCAGGGGTAATGGTCCGGACGGGCGACGACCCCGGCCCGCACAGGATTCTGTTCGATGTAGCGATAGCACGTGAACAAGTACCGTTCGGAGTCGATCGGTGTGCTTCGATAACGGCCTTCCCACAGTGTTCCTGTACGTTTGTGCCCTCGATTGAAATACCCTACGTACCGCCGACCCAGAGACTGCATTGCCTTACCCGTGGCATGCGTGGCGGTAGCCGTCAAAAGCAGGTGAAAGTGATTCGTCATCAGAACGTATGCGTGGACGAAGCACCCGTGCCGCGCGCACGCGGTAACTAGATCGTGGCGAAACCGTTCGTAGTCCACCGGATCGCGAAAGATCGTCGAGCGGTTATTGCCACGCTGAATCACATGCTGCGGTTGCCCTGGCAGCGCGTAGCGGGGTAGGCGAGCCACGATTACCTCCAAAAAAAGTTCTGGAGGATAGGGTGGGAGGCAGGAGTCGCCGTTCCCGGACCTATGCGAGTCGTATCAAACCCGCGCGTTAGGGGTCAGACTCCAATTCCCGATTGGAGTCTGACCCCTAAGCGCCGCTGAGGAGCGGTTAGGTTTTTGGGGTGGCGTCATTTCCCGAATATCGACCTCGCCGGCTCCGCCGGACCGACGCGATGCGGAGGCTGGTTCGCGAGACGTGGCTGAACCCGTCGCAGCTCGTGCTGCCGTTGTTTGTTCGCTCGGGGGAGAACGTGCGGCAGCCCGTGGACTCGATGCCCGGCGTACACCAAACGTCGGTCGACGAGATGCTACGCGACGCCGAGGCGGCGGCGGAGGTCGGGGTCGGTGGTGTCCTGCTGTTCGGCATCCCCGACCACAAGGATGCCGTTGGCTCCGAGGCGTGGAACGACGAGGGCGCGGTCCAGCAGGCGGTCCGCGCGCTCAAGCGCGAACTGCCACAGCTCGTCACCATTACCGACGTCTGCCTGTGCGAGTACACCGACCACGGGCATTGCGGGGTCATTCGGCGAGAGACCGGCGACGTCGACAACGATGCCACGCTCGAGCTGCTCGCCCGCGAGGCTCTGTCGCACGCGCGAGCCGGCGCGGACATCGTCGCGCCGAGCGACATGATGGACGGCCGTGTCGGCGCGATTCGGCAGGCGCTCGACGGCGCCGGTCTATCCCACACGGCGATTCTCAGCTACGCGGCAAAGTTCGCCGGGCCGTTTTACGGTCCGTTCCGCGAAGCCGCCGAATCCACACCGCAGTTCGGCGACCGGCGCAGCTATCAGATGGACGCTGCCAATGCCGACGAAGCACTCCGCGAGGTCCTGCTGGACATCGACGAGGGCGCGGACATGGTGATGGTCAAGCCGGCCGGCCCGTTCCTCGACATCATCCATCGCGTCAAGCACGAGACCGGCTATCCCGTTGCCGCGTATCAGGTGAGCGGCGAGTTCGCTATGATTCGAGCGGCGGCCGAGCGAGGCTGGATCGACTGCGAGCGCGTGATGATGGACTCGCTGCTCGGGATCCGGCGCGCCGGCGCTGACGTCATCATCACATACTTCGCGCGCGACGCCGCGCGACTCCTCGCGTCCGGCGGCTGATCACGGCTCGCCGGCGCCTCACAGGAATTCTGTCATGCGGTTTCGCACTTTTCCCGGCACGTCGATCTCCGTGAGCGAGGTCGGCTTCGGGACGTGGACCATCTCCACCGGCTGGTGGGGCGAGAAAAGCGACGATGAGGCGGTGGCGATGCTGCGTCGCGCGCACGACGACCACGGCATCACCTTCTTCGACGCCGCCGATGCGTATGGCAACGGCCGCTCGGAGCGCCAGATCGCGCAGGCGTTCAAAGGCCGGCGCCAAGACATCGTGATCGCGACGAAGGTCGGCTACGACATCTATGACGAGACGGCTCAAGCGGCGCGGCGCGGTCAGGCCGAGCTGCCGATGCGCACGGATCCGGCGTTCATTCGGTTCGCCGTCGACAAATGTCTGGAGCGGCTGGAGACCGATTACATCGACGTCCTCCAAATTCACAACGCGAAGATGGAGCACGTCCGCGATCCGCAGCTCTGGGACACGCTCCGCGAGTTGACAAGGGAAGGGAAGATTCGCGCGTGGGGCGCCGCGTTCGGTCCGGCGATCGGTTGGCTGTACGAGGCCGCGGAGCTGGTCGAGCGGGAGCGGGACATCAACACCATCCAGATGATCTGGAACGTGCTCGAGCAGCATCCTGGTACGGCGATGATCGATGCCGCCAAGGCGCACGCGCCGAATTGTTGCTTCAACATTCGCGTGACGCACGCGTCGGGGATGCTCGAGGGCAAATACACCGAGGACACCGTGTTCCCGGCAAATGACCATCGCCGCCACCGTCCTCGGTCGTGGCTGATCAACGGCATTCAGAAAATTCGAACGCTCGATTTCCTGACGAAGGAGATGACGCTCGGGCAGGCAGCGCTGAAGTGGCTGCTCGCCGAGGCTCGCGTCGTCACGACGCTGCCGAACATCTACGACGATGAGCAGCTCGCCGAGTTCGCCGCGGCGAGCGACGCGCCCGACCTCTCGGCGGAGGCGTTGCGGCGCGTCGAGGAGCTCAACGAACAGAACTTCGGTGTCGTCGAAGAGCCGATGAACTACAAGGGCACGATGACGCGCGAGGCGTCGGGAGCAGCCGCTTCACCGTGATCCATTACTGGCACGATCTCCCGCCCGGCCCGAACCCGCCCGAGGAGATCACCGCCGTCGTCGAAATTCCGTTCGGCAGCCGCAACAAGTACGAGCTCGACAAAAAGACCGGCATCATGAAGCTCGATCGCGTGTTGTATTCCGCGGTCCACTATCCCGGCGATTACGGACTCATCCCGCGCACGCTGCACGAGGACGGCGATCCGCTCGACGTTCTCGTACTCGTGAAAGAGCAGACCTTCCCCGGCTGCATGATCGACGTTCGCCCGCTGGGCGTGCTTCGCATGCTCGATCGCGGCGAACCGGACGACAAGATCCTTGCTGTCGCGCTGCGGGATCCGTACTTCGAAGAGTTTTTCGATATCGCCGACATTCCGCAGCACTTGCTGAAGGAAGTCGAGTACTTCTTCTCGACGTACAAGGATCTCGAGGGCAAGCGGGTACAAATCGTCGGGTGGGAGAAGAGCGAGGCGGCGATGCGGGTCATCGTCGAGTCGATCGACCGCTACAATGCGACGTACCTCCGGATCGGACCTTGAACGCACCCTTTGCCATGCAAAGTACTTGACGATGGTCCGGCCGAAGCCTTAGGTTGGGATCGGACCCCGTTTTCCAATGGAGTCTGACCCCATTCGCGATGGGATGATGATGCTAGGTGACATTCTGTTCCCGAGTGCGGCTTACCGGCGAAGCACGCTGTCGATTCTCAGTTGGTGGGAATCGCGGCGCGGCTTGTTCAATCTCATCGTCGGCGGCACGGGACTATGCACGCTGCTCGTCGTGCGGCTCGTCAGCCTGATTCCGCCCGGCGTGCCATTCATGTTCGACTGGCGCGTGATTCTCGCCTACGGTCTGCTCGCCAATGTTTGCTACACCTTCGGCTGGGCCGCCGAGACCGCCGCGCAACGCCTGTGGGGTGATCGGGTGTCGCCGATCGGGCCAGCCCTCTTCCGTCAGGGCCTCGCCTTCTCGATCGGGCTTACGCTGCTGCCGACGCTGCTCGTCTCGCTCACCTGGGTGGTGCGCGCGGCGATGTGGATCCTGAAGTAGCCTAGTCGTCATCCTCATCGTCGTCGTCGCGGGCGCGCTCGCGCTTCCGCACGACGACCTTCACTTCCGCCATCAGGGCCGTACCGGTCAGACGGATCACCGGGCCGCCCGACCCCTGGCTGCCCGGCGGATCCATCTCGTGGGCCTTGCTCGTCACGCTCGCCATGATCGCGTGCATCTCGTTGATCACGCGCATCTCCGGTGGAACGACGATCTTGCATGCCGTCCAGACGGCCCGAACGTGAATGTCGGTAATGCCCGGTCCGACGGCAGCCTGGGTCAGGTCGAGCACCGTATCCGACATGATTGCCAGGATGTCGAGCTGTCGCGGCACCTGCCAGCGTCCCACTCGCTTGGTCTCGCCCATGATGGCCAGCATCCGTGACTGGGCGGGACCGGATATCGGCGCGATCGATCGCGATGACGCACGCCCAGCCTGCACCTGAGCGCTCGCAGCCTGACTCGTGCTTCGCAGGTCGGCCGTGATCTCATCGAGCTCCAGCACATTTCCCGCTCGATACACGCGTTCGATCCGTCGCTCCAGTTCGTCGAGCGACAGGTCGTCATTCGCGAAGTGCTGCGATAGCTCGCTGATCTTCTGTTCGCGAGCGCGCGCCAGCGACGGGACCGGAGGGACGGGCGTGGCGTCGGCCATGGCGGGAAGATAACCGTCGGGCCGACGCCGGCTCAGGCTTCGGGACGAACTGTCCCGTGATCAGCGGGCTCCGGCTCTCGTTTCAGGAAGACGCGGTCATACAACAACGCCGCGATGATCCCGCCGAGCAGCGGTCCAATCCAATAGGCCGCTTGCCCTTCGAACTGGCCCATGACGACGGCGGGGCCGAATGATCGGGCGGGGTTCATCGAGCCCCCCGTTAGCGGACCGATGCCGAGGATACCGCACGTCACAGTCAAACCGATCGCGAACCCGCCGACCTTGGGGGCTTTCGGATCGACCGCGGTACCAAAGACGACGAACACGAGGAAGAAGGTTGCGATCGCCTCGAGCACGATCGCCTGCGTCAAATTGATGTCCGCCGAGATGGATTGACCACCGAGCTTCGTCATGGCGACGATGTTGGCGGGATAGAGCGCCTTGAGCGCATAGGCCGCGATGATGGCGCCCATGAACTGCGCGATCCAGTACACGACAGCCATCATCGCTTCGATGCGTCGCGTCACGAGAAACCCGGCAGTGACGGCGGGGTTGAGATGCCCCGAGATGCGCATCGTGGCCGTGACGAGGATGGCGAGGATGAGGCCGTGCGCGAAGGCGATGTTCACGACGGCCGCCTGTACTTGCAGCAGAGGGCTCGTGATGATCGCGCCGCCGCCGATGAAGACCAACGCGAACGTGCCGATGAACTCCGCGATGAAATGGCGCCAGGCGTCTTTCATGGAGAGGGGAGTGAAGGGGGAAGGAGGACGAAAACCTTCGCTTGCCCTACAACCTAAGCGGACCGCTGGAACACCAAAGCCGCGTTGATGCCGCCGAACCCGAACGAGTTGCTGAGCATGTAGTCGACCGACGCGGCGCGGCCGTTCCCTGGGATGTAGTCCAGGTCGCAGCTCTCGTCGGGATGCTCGAGGTTGAGCGTCGGAGGCAGCCAGTCGCGCTCGAGCGACAGCGCGCAGATCGCGGCTTCCATCGCGCCCGACGCGCCGAGCGCGTGCCCGTAATACGCCTTCGTGCTGCTCACCTGGAGCTTGGACGCGTGATCGCCGAATACGCTCTTGATGGCGCGTGTCTCCGTCGGATCGTTGAGCGGCGTGCTGCTGCCGTGCGCGTTGACGTAACCGATCTCGTGCGGATTGACCGCGGCGTCCTTCAGCGCCCCGCGCATCGCGCGAGCGGCTTGAGATCCATCCGGGCGTGGTGCCGTCATGTGGTGCGCGTCGTTGCAGAACGCGTAGCCGCAGACCTCGGCGTAGATGTGTGCGCCGCGCGCCATCGCGTGCCCGTACTCTTCGAGCACGAGGATCGCGGCGCCCTCGCCCATCACGAAGCCGTCGCGCTCGCGATCGAACGGCCGCGACGCGCGGTCCGGCGCGTCGTTGCGCGTCGACATGGCGCGGATGATCGAGAACGCGCCGTAGCAGAGCTGGTTGAGCGGCGCTTCGACGCCGCCGCAGATCATGACGTCGGCATAGTCGTCGCGGATTTGCCGAAAGCCTTCACCGATCGCCATCGTGCCCGAGGCGCAGCTCATGGCGTTCGTGCTGTTGGGGCCTTGCGCGCCGAACTCGATGGCGATGTTGCAGCTCGCCGCGCCGGCGAAGACGTTCGTGGCGAGAGTGACCGCGACGTTCTTGATTCCCTCGTTCATGAAAACGGCGAACTGCTCCTCGGCGAATCCGACGCCACCCAACGCGCTCCCCATCATGGAGCCGACGCGCTCGAGGTCTTCAGCGGCCAGGTTGAGCTCCGAGTCCTCGATGGCCAATCGAGCGCAGGAGACCGTGAACTGTCCGAACCGATCGAGGCGGCGCACGCGGCGTTCCTCGATGAAGTCCGTCGGGTGGAAGTCGATTTCGGCGGCGATCCGGCTGCGGTAGATCGACGCGTCGAAGCGCGTCACCGGCCGGATGGCGGAACGGTGCGTCTGCAGACCGTTCCAGAGCCCGTCGCGCGAGATCCCGATCGGGGTCAGCGCGCCAATCCCAGTCACCGCAACCCGCCGTCGTTCAGCCACTCGACACCTCACGATGGATCGTGTCGCGCCCTAGTTCGTACGTTCGGCCACGCGCGCCAACCCGGCAAGGGTGCGCGACGCGATGCCATGAACGAAAACGGGCGCGATGACATACCTCGCCGACACTTCACCAATCAAGGGCCACGCGGGCCCGTTCCAGACATGAACGATTCGGACCAAGGTACCATTGCGCGCTGGTTCGAACGTCCATTCGACTTCCATTCCCTTCGTCACGCCGGCCACATGCGTGAATCGAACCGCGGGCCGTGACGATGTTCGCGGGTCCGCGACGCTCATGCGAGACGTCCACCACGTCGGCCAGTCTATGAGACCGAACGGACGATTCGCCGACATCTCGACGACGCGGATGCCATCATTCTCGCCGTCGACAAAACGCACATACCGATAGTGTGAAAGGTACGCCGGCCAGCGTTCGACTTCGGCCGCGAGCTCGAAGATCGGCCGGACGGGCGCCTGGACGAGCAGCTCGTCCACGGTGCGGACGAGCCGGTCCGTCGGCATCGGACCAAGCGGGTCCGGTCTCATGTCGCGGGCCGCATCCATCGCGCGGTGAGGCGGAAGCCTGGATAGCGTGACACGGTAGCCGTGGCGCCGGTCGCCGCGCGGACGATTCGTCGCAGCTCCGGCGCGGTGAAGCCGCGCATGACCGAGACGACGCCGTCGTGCCGCGTCACCGGATGGAAGCGCATCGGGAAGGACACGAGCCAAAAGCCGGCGGCGGCGATCCAGCTTCGTCGCAAGTCGGCGATGATAACGGCGCGTCGCGCGACACGATCGAGCTCGCGCACGACATGCTCGGCGTCGTGCTCCTCGAAGTGATGGAGGAATTGGGAGCACATCACCACGTCGATGGACTGGTCTCGGAAGGGGAGAGCACGGGCGTCGGCGCAGACCATGTGCGAGGTGTGTCCGCGCGCGACGGATAGCAGCGGCCAGGAGACGTCGACGCCGATCGTGGCGAGGTTGGTGCCGGTGTCCGCAGCGGCCGACATCCCATGCCGAGGTATATCGGCCAAGCCCGTTCCGACGTCGAGCAGCGTAGCGTCCGAACCGAGCGCTGGAAGAATTCGACGCAGCTCGGCCACCGCGGCGCGCAAGCCGCCGAGCCAGCGATTCGAGCGAGTGATGTCGCCGGTCGAGCGGGTGCGCACGCCGGCATCGACCGCGGGGTCGTCCAGAATCTCGATGCCTCTGCGGCGCGCGGGGGTCAGCACATCAGCGCTCGAGCTGGGCGTATCCGCCGCGATAGTACAGCAGCGGACGACCGTGCCGCGGCTCGGCGCGGTCCACCTGCGCGATGAACACGGTATGGTCGCCGCCGTCGTGATGCGCGACGAGACGGACCTCGAGATGGGCCAGCGATTCGTCGAGAAGGACGGCGCCGCTTTCACCGCGCGAGTAGGCGATGCCGTCGAAGCGCTCGTTGTCCTGGTCGGCGAAGCGGCGCGAGTACGCTTCCTGGTTGGACGACAGGATGCTGATCGCGCAGCGCGGATGGCTGAGCAGCATCTGGTACATCGACGCGGCGTGATCCACGCAGAAGAGCACCATCGGCGGATCGAGGCTCAGCGAGCAGAAGGCGCTCACCGTCATGCCGTGGTCGGCGCCTTGAGCGTCGCACGCCGTGACGATCGTGACGCCCGAGGCGAAGCGACCGAGGACGCTGCGAAAAGTGTCTGCGTCGATCATGGAACGCCGCTGATGAAGACGTTCCAAACATATCCGAGTCGGATCACCTCGCGCGCCGGCACAAAGTTGCCCGTGACGCCGATCAGCAGATCGGCGAGGTCCTTTCGCGCCGCGAGCCGGCGCGCCGCTCGGTTGATCAGTCGCGGCGATGCCACGACCGCTCCGATGACGCGCTCGACGAGCCATTTCCCGCCGAATTCGCGACGACGTGCGTAGTCGTACTCCCGCAACGCAGCGTCGGCCAACGCGGGCGTTGCCGCGGCGAGCGACTCGGTCACGTGGTCGGCGAGGATCTCGCCGCCACGGAGCGCCGCGTAGATCCCCTCGCCGGTGAACGGGTCGAAGAAGTCGGCGGCGTCGCCGACGAGTGCCGCGCCGGGCGCCGATGCGCGGCGCGCGTACGACGCAAACGGGCCCGTGGCCACAACTGGCGTGACGCGCTCGGCGCTGGCGAAGCGCAACGCAAGCCGGCGCTGGTCGAACAGCCAGCGTCGCAGAAACTCGATGCGATCTCGCGAAATCTCGCGTGAGCGGCTCACGGGAAAGACGGCGGCAACCGTCGTCAATCCACCGCCGACATCGGCGATCCCGACGTAGCCGTCGGGCGCAACGTGCATCTCGCCGTGTTCGCCGACGTCCTTCACGCCTTTGTAGTGCGTCACGAGCGCGATGCGCCGTGGCCAGCGCAGGCGCCGCGTCAATCCAAGGCGGCGAGCGACGACCGAGCCCAAGCCGTCGGCTCCGACGACGACGCGGGCGCGTACTTCGCGCGAGCTGTCGTCGAGCGTGAGGCGAACGCCGCGCACGCGACCGTCGGGCTCGCGAAGCAACTCGGTGACCTTTGCTCCTTCGACGATGCGCGCGCCGCTAGCGCCGGCGCGCTCGAGGAGAATCGCGTCGAGAACCTCTCGGCGCACCGACAAGCCGCGATCGCGGAAGCCGTGATAGCCGTGCTTGGCGACGAAATCGCCGGCGATCACGGAGCCGTTCGGCGCGTAGACGCGGATGCCGGCAAGCGCGGCCGCTCCGCTGCGCTCGACCTCGTCGAGCGCACCCATGCGTGCCAGGCTGCGCGAGGCCTGCGGACTGAGATACTCGGCGCACGGTTTGGGACGCGGGAAGCGGGCGCGATCGACGACCATCACGTCGATGCCGCGACTTGCAAGGGCGTGCGCGATCGAAGACCCCGCCGGACCCCCGCCGACCACCAGGACGTCCGCGTCAGCCATTCACGAACTCTATCGCCCCAGAAAAACGGACAGAAGTCCGCCGGCGATCCCTGCCATGAAGTTCACGAGGTCGTTGTCGATCCATGTCATCCCGCGTATTGGCTGCGTCACTCGTCCGCAGGTATGCACTTCGCGCTCGGTCGGCACGTCGCAACGGTCGCACCAGAGACGGGACTGCACCGTCGCGCCGAGAAGGGAATCGACGAGCGCTCCGGCGATGCCGCCGATGACCGCCGCGCCGGCGACCACCTTGCTTCCGCCGACCGCCAACACGAGGGCTCCGATAGCGACCGCGCCGAGCACGGCCCCGACAGATCCAACCAGTGAGACGGCCCCAGAAGTTCCCGGCGGAACAGGTCGCCAATGAAGAACCGACCTGGGTGTACCCCCGTAGAGGATGCCGATCTCGGTTGCCCAGGTATCGGCGGCGGATGCCGCGAGCGCGCCGGCGCCAAGGGCGAACCAGCTGGGATCGGGCAGGGCAGGATAGGTAGAGAGCGATCCGAGCGCCGCGACACCGAACGCGAACCCGTTGGCGGTCACTTGCCAGGCGTCGCGCGCCCCGTGTTTGGCGATCATCGACGATGTGAGTTTTTCTTTGCGCCCGCGCCCAAGTCGCGACAGGGCGGACGACGAGGCGAAATAGACGATCAGGAGCACGGCCCACGGCCACCCCGCGGCCACGGCAACGCCGCCGATGACCGCCGCGGCGAGCGCGCCGGACGCGGTCAGTGAACCGGCACGCCGCGCGGCAGCAGCGACGACTCCGGCGATCGGCAACGCGGCCGCGAGGCGCCATTCGATCATGATCCGCCTTGAAGCGATTGTCTCATACGGCTAGCTTCGCCATTCTGCCTTCCCCCGCCTTCCTCCTCCCTACCAGCGCCGCATGCTTGCCACAGTCGATGCTCTCCTTCCGCTGAGTCTTCTCGAGGCGGTCCGCAGCATCGACACTCCGCAAGATCAATCGGACGCCGAGTACGTGGACGAGCTTCGCAACAAGCGGCTGGGGTTGAGCGACACGATTTACGCTCAGATCAAGCGGCACAGCGAAGCGGCGCGGAAGGGGCATCGGGCGGGGCAGGAGGAGGTGATGGGCCTCGCGAAGTTGATCGGCCGCCGGCCTGACGCCGAGGCAGTCTTTCGGAGCGCGGGCCGCTACATGGCGAGGCAATCGTACCACACCATCTCGCCGGTGACGCGCAAGATGATGCGGCTCTTCCCCGCGGCGGCGGCGCGTCCGATTGCGTTCCGGCACGTGCGGAAGATCGCGGCGCGATATCTGAGCGGCAACATGCGGCGCGTGGGGAGCTTTCTGCTGATGGAGGTTCCCCGTTCGATCACGCTCGATTCGGCGCCCGGCAGTGTTGGTTGTACATACTACGAGGCGACGCTCCGCGAGCTGCTGGCTTTGCTCATCGGCAGCATCGGAGCGGTCGAGCATGTACGTTGCTCGCGGCGTGGCGAAGGGTCGTGCGAATGGCGGGCCGATTGGCGCGCTTTCGATCGCACCGTCGGACTGGAATGAACTTCAATCAATGCTGACTCCTGAAACACTCCCCGCCGTGCAGGACGCCCTGGCTCAAGCGGGCGTCGATGGTTGGCTGCTTTACGATTTCCGCGGGATCAATCCGATCGCGACGGGTCTGCTTCGTCTCGAGGGAATGACGTCGCGGCGCGCGTTTGCCTTCGTCCCGACTCGCGGGACGCCGGTCGCGCTGACGCACGCGATCGAGCAAGCCCCATGGCGACACTGGCCCTCCTCGTGGACGCGTGAGATCTACTCGTCGTGGCGGAGCCTCGAGGACCTGCTGGCGCGGCAGATCTCGGGCAAACGCGTCGCGATGGAATATTCGGCGGGCGACGCGGTTCCGTATCTCGATCGCATTCCGGCGGGCGTGATCGACATGGTGCGCGGCATGGGCGCGACGGTCGCGTCGTCGGGTGAGCTCGTGACGCGCTTCTACGCGGTGTGGAACGCCGATCACATCGCGACGCACGTCCGCGCGGCCGAGGCGATCGCGGGCATCGCGCGAGAGGCGCTCACGCTCGCCGGCGAGCGCGCGCGCGGCGCGGAGCCGCTCGCCGAGCACGAGGTCAAGGCGTGGATTCTCGACCAGTTCCGGCGCGCGGGATTGACGACGGATCATGGCCCGAACGTCTCCGCGATGGAGAACGCCGCGAACCCGCACTATGAGCCGACGGCTGAAGCGCCGCGCGTGATTCGTCCGGGGGACATCGTGCTGATCGACTTGTGGGCGCGCGAGGGCGACAGTGGCGTGTATGCCGACCAGACGTGGATGGCGTCGATCGGCAAGCCGTCGGACCAGGCGTCAGAGATCTGGAAAGCCGTGCGCGACGCACGCGACGCGGCGATCGACCTCGTTCGCAGCCGGGCGAAGGCGAATTCGCCCGTTCGCGGCGCGGACGTCGACGACGCGGCGCGGCGCGTGATCGAATCGCGCGGGTACGGCGAGTACTTCACTCATCGCACCGGCCATTCGATCGACCCTCGCGACCTGCACGGCTCCGGTCCGCATCTCGACAACCTCGAGACGCGGGAGGAGCGGCTGCTGGTTCCCGGCGTGGCGTTCTCGATCGAGCCCGGGATCTATATCGCGGGAAAGATCGGGATGAGGAGCGAGGTGAACGTGTATATGACGCCGGGTGAGGCGGTGGTAACACCGGCTGATTATCAGACGGAATTGTTGATCGTTTGAACGACGTGTGTGTAACGGCGCAACGCCGCGGTGGGGGTTGGTCGGCGGGTGCGGGGGTTGGCGGGGTTGCGGGGATTGGGAGGTGGGTTTGGCTGTTGGGTCGATGCGACGGTGCGTCGTCGCTAGGGCCTGAGTACTCGCCAGACGTCCGGATCTTCCTGCCCGAGTCGCCACAGCGCGATTCGCCGCACGCCGAGTCCCGTAACCTGATCGACGAGAACGCGGAGCAGTTCGGCGTCGGTCATCCAAAGCTCCCACACGCCGGGTTCCAGCGCGTGCAAGGAGATGGACGAGGGATCACGCGACAACTCGACGTTCGCCTGGGATGCTGCGCGGCGGGCGTCGGTGAAGCCGAGTGGCTCGCCGGCTTGCGCTCCGCGCCACAGGTATCCGTAGAGCGGCAACGCCGCGATGAGGCGATCGGCGCCAACATCGGCGACGCGTTGGGCCAGGGTTCGGCGAACCCAATCCGGTGTCGCGATGGGACCGGGGGCCGAGGTCGACCAGTGTTCGTCGTACAGCATGACGACGGCGGCGTCGGCGGCCGGGAAGAAAATTCGCGTCGGATATGCCGCGGTGTCGGCCGCGGGGATCGCGACGGCCACGGTCGTCGCTCCGGCACGCCGTGCGGCGCCGCCAATCGAACGAATGGCGGCGACCAAGATCGCGGTGTCGCCTCGCGCTTGGTCTTCGAGGTCGAGCACTACGCCGGAATACCCGCCCCGGCGCACGATGTCACCAATGCGAGACGCGGTCCGCGACAACGTCGTGGAGTCGGCGGCGACGCGTCGCACCAGTTCGGGATGAAAGCGCCGGCCGTGCCAGCTTGTGATCAACGCAAATCGATGGCGCGGGGCCCCGAGTCGCGTGGTGTCGTCAGGATAGAGCAGCGACGGCTCGCCGCTCGTGCTGTCGATCTGAATCCAGCCCGTGACGACGGCGTCGAGTCGCGATGCGTTCGCCGCGGCACTCGAGTCGCTTCGCCGATCCCACGGCGCGGTGAATCCCCAGACCGCCGTCGGAGATCGTGCGACGCGCGCGCCGTTCGCGGGCCCCGGTGCCGTCACTGGAGCCGTCGACGGCGCGCACGCGACGACTGAGGCAAGAACGGCGAAACGCGCCAGCAACTGGCGCGTCCTTTGCCCCCAGGGTGTCGTGTACGCCGCCAACGTTGCCTCCGTCCATTCAGTGACTGCATCCGCTTCGAACCGATTCTTCGCCGCTCTGCTCGCCACGCTGCTCGCGGGCGCTTGTTCCAGCGATCCGAAGTCAGCAAAGGCCAGCACGCCCTCAGCCGACACCGCCAAACGAGCTAGCGGTCACAAGACCGATGACTCCGCGGCGGGGAACGTCGACCTCGGCAGCGGAAAGTACCGGGCCAACTACGCACTCGGCGCCACGGGCTCCTTGCGTGGGACGATCAAGCTCGAGGCGGCATCACGCTCTGATTCCACCATGAACACAGGGCGCACCTGTGGATCGAAGCCTGCCGCCGCACCGCGCGAGAAGGCCGGCGCGCTGGTCTGGATTCCCGGTATCACATCCGGAAAGCCGCTTCCGATGGAGAAACGCGCCGAGCTGTCGAGCGACGACTGCCTGGTGTTTCCCCTGGTGCAGGCGGCGATCGTCGGCACGACGTTCAACGTGTTCAACGACGACAAGACCCTTCACAGGTTCGTGTTCACGCGCGCCGGCACGCACGACACGCTGGCCGTGATGCCGTTTTTCAACGAAGGGCAGGTCGTGGCGAGCGAGAAGTTGGCCAAGACGTCTGGTGTCGTCGAAATCCGGTGCGCACGGCATCCGTGGACGCGCGCCTACATCGCCGTGTTCGACCATCCCTACTTCGACGTCACCGACGCGTCGGGGAAGTTCACGATCGATTCGATCCCGGCGGGAACGTACACCGTCATGGTCTGGCAGGACGGGATGGACAAGCCGGAATCGCACCGCGTGCAGATCGCGGCCGGCGGAACGGCGACCCTCAATCTGTCAGGCGGCGCTGGGCGATAGGCCGCTCAGGTCCCATGCGCCCGCCCGATACAATCGGGCATAGAGTCCGTTCGCGGCGAGCAGCGCATCGTGCGTTCCCTGCTCGATGATCCGACCATGCTCGAGCACGACGACGCGATCGGCGCGTCGCACGGTGCTGAGGCGGTGAGCGATGATGAGCGTCGAGCGCCCGCGCAGCAGGTCTTCCATCGCGGCCTCGATCGCGCGCTCACTCTCCGAGTCGAGGCTGGACGTCGCTTCGTCGAGCACAACGACCGCGGGGTCGGCGAGAAAGACGCGAGCGATCGCGAGGCGTTGACGCTGTCCGCCTGAGAGTTTGACGCCCCGTTCGCCAACCTTCGTCTCGAGGCCGTCTTGGAGCCGCTGGATGAATTCCCAGGCGTGAGCGGCCTTGGCGGCGGCGATGATGTCCTGATCGGACGCCGTTGCTCCGTCGTTTTCGGGCCTGGCAAACGCGATGTTCTCGCGAATGGTGCCACTGAACAACGCCGGTTCCTGCGGTACAATGCCGATCGCGCCGCGGAGATCGTCGAACGACAGCTCGCGCACGTCGACGTTGTCGAGCGAGACGGATCCGTCCGTGACATCCCAGAACCGCGGCAGAAGCGAAGCGATTGTCGTCTTGCCGGCGCCCGAAGGTCCCACCAGCGCGACGACTTCACCGGGCGCGATGCGCAGGTCGACGCCGGTCAGAACATCAGGAAGATCCGCCGAGTAGCGAAAGCTCACGTCATTCAGTCGGACATCACCGCGTACTGGCCGCGGCAGTGGGCGAGGTCGCTCCGGCTCGGCAACGGTCGGCCGAGTGTCGAGCAGCTCGAAGATGCGCGTCGCCGCGCCGAGCGCTTCCTGATAGCTGCCGAAGAGCGAGGCGAGCGACCCGACGGCCGCGGCAACCGTGATGGCGTAGAGCAGGAACGAGACGAGCGCGCCCGGGGTGAGGGCACCCTCGAGCACCAGCTGTCCACCCTCCCACAGTACCGCCACGACACCGCCAAACGCGACGAAGCCCACGACGCCGAAGAACAGCGCGCGCAGCTTGGCGCGCGCGACCGCCGCGGTCACGACATCGGCGAGGTGCGCGCCGTAGCGACGAACCTCGGAGTCTTCGCGCCGGAAGCTTTGCACGGTGCGGATCTGCGCGAAGGCCTCATCGGCGCCGGCCATCGCCTCGGCGATGCGATCCTGCACGCCGGTGCTGGCGCGGCGCAGGCGCCGGCCGAAAAGAAACGCGGCGCCGACGACCACCGGTACGACGGCGAGCGTGGTCGTCGTCAGTCGCGGATGCGTCAGCGTGAGCAGCACGATACCGCCGATGAGAAAGAGCACCTGCCGCGACATCTCGGAGATCCACGTACTGAAAAGCGACTGGATGATCGTCAGGTCGCTCGACAGTCGGCTCGTCAGCTCGCCTGTGCGGCGTTCGGTGAAGAATCCGGGGGACAGTCGCACCAGATGCGCGAAGACGTCTTGGCGCAAGCCGGCGACGACGCGCTCGGTCGTCGACGTCAGCAGGAAGACCTGCACGAAGTTCATCACGCCTTGGAGCGCGAACAGGCCGAGCAGTCCGAGCGCGATACGATCGAGCAGCGCGCGATCATGGCGTTGGAACGCGGCGTCGAGCAGCCGCCGCACGATCTGGGGGAAGATCAACCCAACCGCGGCCGCGACGAGCAAACAGACCGCGGCGATCGCCAGCCGCCCGCGATAGGGACGGAGCCTGGGGAGAAGCCTGCCGAGCTGCTTGGGAGATCGGAAGGAAGGGCGCCGCGAGCGCTCAGCGGCGGGCGTCGTCACGTCAGCAACACGCGGTCGATTACCATCGCGGCGAAAAGCAGCGCGAGATAGACCAGCGAGAACTTGTACAGACGCCACGCCACTTTCGTCCACTCGGCGGCGCGCGCGACCCGCACGACTTCGTAGAGGAACTTCACGCCGAGTGCCGCGGCGCAGGCGAGATAAACCGGTCCGAGGGCGCCGAAGGTGTAGGGCAGCAACGTGAGCGGAAGGAGGATCAGCGTATACCAGAACATCTGGCGTTTGGTTTCCCGCTCACCCCAAACGAGCGGCGCCATCGGGACGCCGGCCTTTCCGTAGTCCTTCTGCTTGAGGAGGGCGAGCGCCCAGAAGTGCGGCGGCGTCCAGTAGAAGACGATGAGAAAGAGATAGATCGCGAACAGGTCGATCCGATTCGTCACCGCGGCCCAGCCGACGAGCGGAGGAAATGCACCGGCCGCCCCGCCGATGACGATGTTTTGCGGCGTGCTGCGTTTGAGCCAGCGCGTGTAGACGAACACGTAGAAGTAGAAGCCGGCCAGCGCGAGCGACGCGGTGAGAACGTTGGCGATCTGCGCGAAGAGCCAGGTCGCGGCCGTCGAAAGCAAGACGCCGAACGCGAGCACCTCTCTCGGATGCATTCGGCCGCTCGGGATCGGACGTAGACGGGTCCGCGCCATCCGATCGTCGATGTCGCGGTCGAGGTACATGTTGACGGCGTTGGCGCCGCCGGCCATGAGATATCCGCCGACGAACACGCCCAGCACGAGCGTCCAACTCGGATCACCGGCGACGAACATCGGCGCGATCGTCGTCACGAGAAGCAGCGAGATGATGCGCGGCTTCGTCAGGGCGACGAGATCGCGCGCCACCGATCGCGCGCGAGATTCGACGACGATAGCGTCGGTCATGCGTCCACCGCCGGAGTCGCGACCGAGATCGGACGGTTGTCTCGCGCCGCCCGCACCGCGGCGACTTCGATCCGCGGACCGGAGCGGGCTCGCCACGCCAGATACGCGAGCACGAAACAGCTCAGCCAGATCGCCACGCCGGTCGCCTCATGCAGCGAGCGCAGAACGGGCGGCAGGTGCAGCAAAATCATGCTCGACGCGACCGCGAGCTGGAGAACGACCAACCCGAGCGCGACGTTCGCCGCGGTGATGACGACCGGCGCCTCGGACGCGCGTCGCTTGCGCAGCATCATCACCACGCCGATCAGGTGCAGCAGAAGAAAAACGGCGAGCGTGCGGTGCACGATCTGGATGGTCACGCCGGTTGTCTCCACGGCCGGATTCCGCCCGCACGAAGGAACGGTTGTGCAGCCGACTGCGGCGCCCGGGTACTTGGCGGTCAGCCCGCCCAGAGCGACGGCGAGAATCGCCAGAATTGCCGCGGCGCGCGCCGAGCGGGCGGCTCGAGCCGATCCGTGCTGCGCCAGCACGGCAGTGCCGCCCAGGGCGCCGGAACGAATCGCCGTCGTTGCCACGAGCGCGAGCAGCGTCATTGCGACGAGCCAATGCGCGACCGTCGCCCACGGCGCGTTTCCAAACTTGACGGTGACGCCCCCGAGGACGGCCGCGGCGATCACGGCGCCGAGCGCACCGACCGCGGAGCGAAACGCTCCGCCCGGCCCGCCGATGCGCGCGTGCTCCCGATGGCGATATGCCACGACAACGAGTGCAGCCACGGTGATCGTCAGGATCGACGCGAGATACCGGTGACTCACCTCGACGATGAGATCGGGCCGGCTGAACGGCGGGAACCAGTAGCCGTAACACTTCGGCCAATGATCGCCGCAGCCCATGCCGGAGCCGGAAATGCGGACGATCGCGCCGAAAATCAGATGGAGACCGGCGACGACGAGGGCCGCGATCGAGACGCGCCGAACCGATTTCATTTCGGTAGCGCGATCGGCGCGGCGGCGTGCATGGCGCGCCAGGTAAACACAAAGAGCACGGCGAGCGCGATCCCAGGCAGCCCGGCCCAAGCGATTTCGAGGGCGCGTCGCGCCTTCGGCCACCCCTGGTCAGCCGGCGCGGCGCGCGGCGTCGACACGAGGGCCGATCGAAGAATCATGATTTGAGCAGCCGCGCTGGAGAGAGCAGCGAGCCAGAAGATGGCGGTGGCGAGTAAGACGCGCATTGATTTCGCGAGATGCCGTGGGCCCGACAATTTTTTTACGAGCCCGAAGTCGCTGAAAAAGTTAACGATCGTATCGGAAGCGCGCCTCCGGTGGTACCATAGGGAATGGCCCACACCACCATACCGACCCGCTCGAGCTCCGCGCCGGAAATGTCGCCGGGGGGCGCCGCACAAGCGGTGCTGCCCCGCCGATTGGGCTTGTGGAGCGCGATCGCCGTCGTCGTCGGCATCACGATCGGCAGCGGGATTTTTCGGACCCCGGCGGGGGTCACCAACCGACTGCCCGGTCCGCTTGCGGTGTTCGGGGTTTGGATCGCGGGCGGCATCGTCGCGCTCTGCGGCGCGCTGACGCTGGCTGAGGTAGCGGGCGCCTTTCCCGACACGGGCGGCATCTACGTCTTCATCCGAAACGCGTGGGGGCGACTCCCCGCCTTTCTCTTTGGGTGGGCCGAGCTGGCGATCATCCGCGCCGCCGCGCTCGGCGCGATCGCGACGACGTTCGCGGAATATCTGCTTCGGGTGCTCGGATTCGACCCCACGGTCGCGCCATACGCCGGGTGGGTCCACTACGTCGCGGCCGCGGCGATCGCCGTCATCGCGGCACTCAATTACGTCGGCGTGCGGTGGGGCTCTCTGATCCAGAACGTCACGACGGTCGCGAAGTATTTCGGACTGTTGTTCATCATCGTCGTGGCGATCGCGATCGGCCTTCCGAAGACGGGCGGTCATTTCACGCCGGTGGCGCCGCCGGGAAGCTTCTCGATCGCGCCGTTCGGACTGGCGCTCGTCTCGGTGTTGTGGGCCTATGACGGCTGGGCCGACCTCGCATTCATCTCCGGCGAAGTGAAGGACCCGGAGCGCAACCTTCCGCGCGCGCTCATTCTCGGCACGGTGGCGGTCGTCGCGATCTATCTGCTGGCGAACGTGGCGTATCTCAGCGTCATGTCGGTGGAGGAGGTGCGGCACTCGAAGCTGGTCGCCGCTGACGTCGCACTCCGTCTCGTCGGACCGGTCGGAGTGACCTTCGTGTCGATCACGGTCATGTTGTCGACGCTCGGAACGCTGAACGGCTCGATTCTGACGAACCCTCGCGTCTTCTTCGCGATGTCGGCGGACGGGATGCTCTTCAAGAAGATCTCGGCGGTGCACACGCGCTTCGAGACGCCGTACGTCGCGATCGCGCTCGCCGCGGTGCTCGGCATCATCTTCGTGCTCCTGCGAACGTTCGAGCAGCTTGCCGACACCTTTGTCACGGCCATCCTGCCGTTTTACGCGCTCGGTGTCGCGTCGATCTTCGTGTTCCGTCGCCGCGCGGGCTACAAACCACCCTTCCGCGCGCCGCTCTACCCGTATGCGCCGATCCTGTTCGTCGTCGCCACGGCGTATCTGCTTGGCAACGCGCTGATCGACGAGAGCAGCCGCTGGCCGACGCTGGCGATCTTTGGGGTGATTCTCGTCGGCGTGCCTGTCTATTACTTGACTGTCGGACGTTCGAAGGCCGTTCGCTGATCGCGGCCCTGCCCGCACGAGCCGATTAGAAAATCCGAACGTTGATGTACTTCTTCGGATTCGCCTTGATGTCCGCGACGAGCGAATCGAGCTGGCGGAGCAGGCGGTGCGTGTCGTTGTAGAGCGTCGTATCGGTGAGGAGCTTCCCGACCGTGCCGTTTCCATTCTGCGCCAGCGCGACCAATTTCCGAATTTCCGTGTTCGTCGAGTCGAGGTTCGCGACGAGCCGCGCACCGTTCTCGCTGGTCTGCCGTAGGTTCTTGATCGCCGCGTCGATCTGTGCCGAGTCGGCAATGTTGCTCAGATGGCCCGCCGCGCTGCGGAAGGATTCCATCGTCTGGGTCAGGTTCTGATTCTGTTCGGCGAGGACCTTCTGCAGCTGGACTGACAACGCGGCGGTCGACGCCACGGTGCGGTTGATGTCCTTGAGCGTTCCTGCTTCGACGATCTGCTGTTGGAGCGAGTGCATCAGCACCGACAGCGTCACGCCGATGGTATCGACGCGGCTCATGATCTGGCCGATATCGGCAGACGCGGGACCCGGCGCGACGGTGTCGCCGGGGGCGTAGGACGCGTCCGGCACGTTCGGCGGCGGCGTGAGCGCGACCGCGACGTCGCCGAAGATGCCGACCGGCTTCACCGCGGCGGTCGAGCCCTTCGGGATCGTGTACTGGTCATCAATGCGCAGCATGACGTCGAGAAACCCGTTGCGGCGCAGATTGACGTCGCCCACGTAGCCGACGCTCACGCCCGCGAGCAACACGGGCTGCCCCTGCTTCAGGTTCTGGCCCCAGGCGAAACGGGTGTAAAGGGGATACCCCGCCTTGAGCTTGCCGCGCGCGAGCCAAAGCGTTCCCAGGACGAGAACGATGACAGCCACCGTAATGAGAATTCCGACGCTGACTTCGTTCCGACGTTTCATGTCTGGAGGAGGGGACCCAGGACGCCCGCCGTCAGAGCATCCAACACGAGAATGGTCATCGAAGTGATGACGACCGCTCTCGCGGTCGATCGGCCAACGCCTTCGGCGCCAGCTTCGGTAATGTAACCCTCATAGGAGCAGACCAACGAGATGGCCATGCCGAACATCATCGCTTTGAGCAGGCTGTAAACCACCTGGAACGTCCCGAACCCGAGCCGGAGGCCGGTGATGAAGTCCTGCGGCGTCACGTCGGTGATCCGTACCGAGACGGTGTACGCGCTGAGCAACCCGGTGGCATCGGCGAGGATGACGAGCACCGGAAGCATCACCGTCGCCGCGAGAAACCGTGGCACGATGAGAAAGGCCACGGGATCGTAGGCGAGCGTCTCGAGCGCGTCGATCTGCTCCGTGACGCGCATCGTCCCTATCTCGGCGGTCATGCGGCCGCCGACGCGGCCCGTGAGCACCAGACCCGTCAACAACGGTCCGAGCTCCAGTACCACCATCAGCCGGCTGGCGAGGCCGATGATCGACAGCTCGACGCCGGGGAATAGCTGGTAGCGCGTCTGTAGCGCGATGACGCCGCCGATGAACGCCGCGACGACGAGCACGATCGGGATGGAATCCACCCCGACGTTCCTCATTTGCCGGATCGTCTCGGGTATGTAGGTCGCCGGATCGCCCATGGCGCGGGCGATGTCCCGGACGAAATAGGTTCGAACGCCGACGTCGCGGAAGAGGCCCATCCACCAGCGCGTAACGCGCCGGAAAAAGCGGATTGACGCCCGCTGAACGACCGGAAATTGCTGGGTTTCTCGTCCGACCTGCGGGAGCGGACCGCTCAAGTCCGTACCCGGGCCAGTAGAACGAGCCCGATCAGCCCGAACGCCGCGCCGGGGATCCACGCCGCCAGGTCCGGCGGAATGAGCGCTTTTCCGCCGATGGCCCTCGTGAGCTGAATCATGAGCAGAAAGATCATCGTCGTGGCAAGGCTCACGGCGATTCCGTACGCCGACCCGCCGCGCTGGGTGCTCGTCGCCAGCGGCGCGCCGAACAGCGCGATGATGATGCAGGTGACGGGAATGGCGATCTTCAGCGCCCGCTCGACGCGCAGGACATTGGCGTCGCCGCCCGACCGCTCGAGGGCGGAGATGAATTGTGTCAGCTCCTTGTAGCGCATGTCGTGCGGATCGCGCGCCTTCGCCATCATGTCGAGCGGCTGCTCGCGAAACAGGTTATCGCGCGCCACGGCGAACGACACCGTAAAGGTGTGCCCCGTATCCGTGACGACGTTCATCGCGCCGTTGCGAAGCGTCCAATGCCGGCGTCGCGCGTCGTACGACGCGTTGTCGGCGGCGAGCACGTAGGTCGGATACGACGCCCCCTGACCCTTCCGCTCGATCTGCAAACTTCGGATTCGCGCCGAGTCGGTCCGCAGCTCGGAAGCCTTGTAGACGCGACCCTGCTCGCCGGCAAAGGCGAAATTGAATCGCACCGAGCCCACCTGCGCTTTGTCCTCTTGCAGCAGGTGGCTCCGTCGCGCGTTGCTGATCGGAACGAATTCTCCGAGTGCCAGATCGAGCCCGCAGGCGAGCACGGCTCCGAGAAGGATCGGCATGATGAGCCGATAGAAACTGATCCCCGACGCTTTGGCCGCCGTGACCTCCGAATGCCTCGTGAAGCCGCCGATCGAGAACACGGTGGCGAATAGCACGGCCGCCGGCAGGACCATGAACATCGAATCGGGAATCCAGAACAAATAGCTGAGCGCGATATCACGAGTGGACAGGTGGCGCTCGAGATAGCCCTGTACGTGATCGGTGAGGTCGATGACGATCAGCAGAATCGGAAAACCGAGCGCCGTGACGACGAAGATCTTCGAGAACTCGGCCAGCACGTATCGGTCGAGCGGGCGAAGGATGTGCTTCATCAGGTCGCCGCCCCAGTCCGGGTGCGGGTGAACCACCCGCTGATCTTATCCATCGCTTCGCCGAAGTTGCCGCCGCGCGTCGTGACGCCTTCGCGTCCCATGCGCGAAACCAGAATCAGGCCGACGAGCAGGAAGATCACGTTGTCGGCCCACATTGCCCAGAAGGGTGAGATGATGTTGTGGTTGGCCAGCGATTCGCCGCCGATGAGGCCGATGTAATAGATCGCGAACACGACGAAGCTCACGCCGATGACCAAACCGACGCCGCCGCGCGGGAAGCGCAGCGCGATCGGCGCTCCGACGAGCACGAACACGATGCACGCCGCGGCGAGTGAGAATTTTTTCTGAATCTCGACGCCGTAGCGATTGCGCCAGTGGCGCGCGTCCTCCAGCCGGATCCTCGCGTCGCCAAGTTCGATCGACGCGGCGGTTGTCGCGGTATCGGTGACCGTCGGCGCCGGATTGGCCGCGGGTGGCGCGGGTGGCGCGGCGGCATTCGTCGCCGGCGGGGCGGGCGTCGGCACGGAGATCGGCACCTTGCCACCCGGCGGAGCGCCGGTCACCGCCGTCGGACGGTTGGAGACCGTGTCAGGGATGTATGCTCCCGGCGGAATCTTGTTGCGCGCGACCTTCTTGAGCACACCATCCGTCAGCACCATGACCGAGTCGCCGAGCTTGGCCATCGCGTTGGTGTCGCGCTTGACGGCGGTGTCCTTCTTCGCCGCACTATCCTTCTTGGCGCTCGTGTCGCGCTTGACGGTGTCTTGCGCCGTCGCTTGCCCGGATAGCCGGAACGTCGTCGGCACTTCGGCGGCTCGCGCTTCCTTCACCTGGAAGTACTTGCCGAATTTCTTGTTGATGAACTTGCAATACATCGCGCCGATGCCGCCCGCCGGGCGGAACACGGGTTCCGCGGGGCGCTGGAGGGTCTTGCCCTTGTCGCGCTGAAGGCGCCACTCGGCCGTCAGGCTGTCGGTGAGCGCGCGCAAGTACGCGCGATTCCGCTTCTCGTATTCCTGCTGCATCTCGCACACGGACATCTCCCGCTCGCCCTTTGACGCCGTGTCCGCGTTGATCGACTGAAACGAGTTCGAGACGTCGCGCACGCGAAGCTGATCTTCCTTGTAGTACACGCGGTCGAGCTGCGCGACCTCGTTGTTGGGCGCCGACAGCATCATGCCATCGAACAAGTGCATGATGAGGTCGCGCTTGTTCGACGCGAAGGCCAGCGTTCCGTGATTCGCGTAGATGGTGCGGCGGCGCAGCGGGTCGTTCAGATCATAGATCGTGATGTCGCGCATCTTCCCCGACTGATCGCGGTCGATGTATCCCGCCCGCAGGTAGAGCTGGCCTTCCTTGACCGTATTGATGACCTGCTCCTTGAGCGCGAAGGTCGGCTTGGTGCGCAGGATGGCGAGCTGCAGAGTGGCCAGCTCGTGATTCGCGCGCGACAGCACCTGGTCGTTGAACCAGAGCATGAACAGGGCGAGGAACGCCGACAGGATCAACGCCGGTCGCATCAGCCGCCGCGTCGAAACTCCGCCAGCCTTGAACGCGGTGATCTCGTTCTCCGACGCCAGCCGGCTGAACGCGTAGAGCACCGCGACGAGGACGGCCATCGGCATCGTCATCGCGACGGTGAAGGGAATCGAGAGGAGGAAGAACTCCGAGATCACCTGCCACGATAGTCCGCGCCCCACTAGGTCGCCGAAGCGGCGGGCGATGTATTGGAGCAGCATGAGCGACGTGAGCGCCGACAGCGCGAACACGAAGGGCCCAACGTGCTCTTTCAGGACGTAGCGACTGATTATCTTCACAATGGGTTCCGACCTGGCCGGGCGGTGTGGAACTTCAAGAATTCCACAGGGTTGTACGCCCGTGCCCAGCCTGTATATTCCACCCGCCGCCAGCCTGAGTTCAAGGTCATCAGGGCGGTCATAGCGGCGGTCATCCCTGCGGTCGCTCCGGCGCGGCTTCCCCTGACCGCTTGAGTTGTCGACGGGTTCCTACCCCACCTGTAGTGTTTGGTGCGCCTCTCCCCCCTCTTTTTCGGCGTTAGCGCGAGAGTCTTCATCGGTGCCTTCGCGGCGCTGACGACGACGGGCGCTTTGGGCGGGGCGGCGATGGCCCGAGGGCAGGTGGCGCCGCCGCGCGATACGGCGCGTACCAGGCAGGATTCGACCCGCAAGGTCGTGATGCCACGCCCCCCGGCCGACAGTGATTCGACGCGCCGACCCGGGACTTTCGTCGTACCCGGTCTCGACATCCCTGTCGATTTCAACCTGCGCATCGAAGGGAAAACGGAGCGCGACCGCAACCTCCGCTGCAACTCCCTCGAGGCGGTGCAGATCAGCGCGCTGTCCGGCTGCAATGCGGGTTTCCTCCCATGGAACCTCGATTTCAAGGGGACGCTCAAAACAGCCGGCATCGTCGGCGACCGCGTGCATGTGAACGTCGACTACGACATGCAGCGTGAGTTCGACGCGTCCAACACCGTCTCGCTCTTCTACGAGGGCGATTCGAGCGCTCGCTTCCGCCGGGTGGACGTCGGAAACATCGCTTTCGTCGCGCCGGCCTCGCGATTCATGACGTCTTCGCTGCCGAGCGGCAACTACGGCATCCAGCTCACGAACCAGTTCGGAGCGCTCAAGCTTCGGTCGATCTTCGCGCGCCAGACGGGCAACGTCATTCAGAATCGCGAATACCGACTGGGCGGACGCGTGGCGCAGACCAACGAGCAAGAGATCGCCGACTACCAGATCGAGCGACTCCGCTTCTTCTTCACGGTCGATCCGGCGCTGTTCGGTACGGCGTACCCGAACATCGATATTCTCAACAAGCTCCAGATGCAGCGGCTGAACCGCGCGCTGCCCGACACGCTGCGTCCAAGCCGCGTTCTCCTCTATCGCCTGCAGTTCGGGACGCAGCCGCAGAATCCCAACGGGCCGCGCTTCCGGGTGCGCGGCGGGGCCAGCACCGGCACGCAGACGTACGATCTGCTTCGCGAGGGCGTCGACTACTACATGGACCAGTCGCTGCTCTGGTTCGCTCTGGTCCGGCCGCTCAACGAGACGAACGAGCGGCTCGTCGTCGCTTACAACGTGAGGATCAACGGCCGCGACACGGTTTGGACGACGACCGGTGGAACGCCCGACGTTCAGTACACGGCCGGGCGTGAGCAGGTCGCGAACCTCGTGATGGATCCGAGCGTCGGCCCGTCGTCGCCGCAATTCCGCAACGAGATCCGCTCGGTGTACCGCGTCGCCGGTTCGAATCTCGTTCGGCGGTCGGTCCAGCTGCGTGTCGTCACCGGCAGCGGTTTGCTCGAGCATCCGATCGCGGGCAGCGACGCGACTTTCCTCCAGATGTTCGGCCTCGCGCAGCCGACAAACCCGGCCGAGTTCGATTTCGAGAATCGGCTCTGGCCGCGCGTGAGTGATCCGGTTTTCGACCTCGGCGCCGGTGCGGCGGATGTGCGGGGCGGGCAGTCGCTCGACCTGGCGAACGTGATCAAGGACTACTTCCTGGTGTTTCCGTCGGTGCGTCCGTTCAGTGAACGTGGCGCCGGTCTCGTCGTGCCGGGCAATCCGACGAACGATCAGATCTACACGACTCCGGGCGAGTACATCTATTCGGCGCAGCATCCCACGTCCCGGTATCGCCTGCGCGTTCGATACGAGACAGGCGTCGGCGAGGAAGCGGGGGCCCTGAACCTCGGGTCGTCGCAAATGCGGCCGGGATCGGAACGGATCGTCGTCGACGGGCGGCCCCTCGTCCGTGAGCTCGACTACCGGATCGACTACGACGTCGGCCGGCTCGAGTTCCTGCGGCCGGATACTCTCTTCCGGTCGGAGCGGCGCGTCCTCGTGAGCTACGAGGAGAACGCCAGCTACGGCGCGTCCCAGACGACGCTCGCCGGGCTGGTTTCCGATCTGCCGCTTCCGCACGGCACGCTGACGTTCGCGGCGATCAACCAATCGCAATCCACGCCGTTCAATCGTCCGCAACTCGGCCTGCAGAGCAACTCGACGCTCACCACCGGCGCGACGGCACAGTTCAGTTGGGAGCTGCCGTCGCTGACGCGCTTCGCCGGCCGCTTGCCCTTCGGCGATACCGACACCCCGTCGCGCTTGTCGCTCTTCGGCGAGATCGCGAGCAGCCATCCGCAGTTCGCGGCGCGCAACCAAGGGCAAGCGTACGTCGAGACCTTTGACGCCGGCAGCGGAACGACGATCGCGCTCGGCGATCAAGCGTGGTACTGGAGCAGCCTGCCCGCGTATGGCTCGGCGCTTCGCGCCAAGTTCGGCGGGGCGTTCTTCGAGCAGCGAAACGCCTCGACGCTGGTCTGGCAGACGAACGTTCAGACGCCCGGCGGCACGCGACTCACCGTGACGCGAAGCGGAATCGATCCGCTGTTACGACTCACCGGTTCGGGCATCGAATCGAACGAGCCCGTGTTGTGGCTGACGCTTCTCCCGCTCGACCAAGCGGGCCGGTATGACAGAACCTCGCGGCAATATCAATGGACCGCGGGAGCGTCCGCCGCGGGGGGCAGCCGACGATTCCGGAGCATTCGCACGGTGCTCCGCAGCAGCGGTCTCGATCTCACCCGCGGCGAGCATCTCGAGTTCTGGACGCTGCTCGACACCAGCGCGGCGGTGCGGGCCAAGAACCCGACGCTGGTCTTCGACTTCGGCGACGTGTCCGAGAACTCGCTGACCTTTGCGCCGGAGACGCTGACGATCAAACGAACCGGCACCCGCGTCGACAGCTTGTTCGGCGGACGGAAGCTGCAGGGGTTCGACCGGCTCGACAGCGAGCGGGATCCGTTCTCGCGCGCCTTCAACGCCGACGTCAACGACACCGGCCTCCCCGGCGACGTTGTCGACACGCTCGTCGTCGTGGACGGCTCGACGATTCGAAAAGAGACGAACGTTCGGACCTGCCGCGGCGCTCCGGGCGCGCTCGACATCATCGGCGATCCTCGAACCAACTGCACGATCGCCAACGCGAAGCTCGACGAAGAAGACATCGATCTCGACAACGCGCCGAACCTCGCCAATGCCGACCGTGAGCGCGAGCGACTGCTTCGCTACGTCGTCGACCTGAGCGATCCGAGCAAGTACAAGCGCGTCGGCAATAGCTTCACGGATACGCTATATGTGCAGGGTGCGCCGCGTCCGCGCACGCGGCAGTGGGTGTTAGTGAGCGTGCCGTTCGGCCTACCGAGTGACTCGCTCAACGACGTGGATCGGCGCAAGCTCCGCGCGCTGCGACTGACGGTGGTCTCCGGCGCGGCGCAGGAACCCGAAGAGCCGACACAACTGCCGATCGCCGAGCTGCACGTGACCGGCTCGCCCTGGCTCGATCGCAGCCCGCAGACGTTGGCGGGGATCGGCGGAGTTCGCCCCGACGGCGGGTTCGTCGTCACCTCGACGGTCGGGACGAATGATTCGAGCTCCGTGCTTTCCTATCAGCCGCCGCCGGGCGTCGTCGACGAAGCGAATTTCAAAGGAGCGCAGTTCCAGGCCGGACTGACGGCGATCAACGAGTCGTCGCTGCGCATTCAGGCGGGGAACATGCCGGTCTATCATCGCGCCGAAGCGTATTGGCGCTTTCCGACCGGCGCGGAAGACTACCTCTTGTTCGAGCAGCTTCGGCTCTGGGGCAGAGGTCGCGGAAATGGATGGGGGCAGTCGGGCGACCTGCAGATGTACGTCAAGATCGGTCGCGACGAAAACAATTTCTATTTGTATCGGTCGCCGGTGAACGCGGGACAAACGCAAGCGGCGTGGACCGACCTGGCGATCGATCTCTCTCGATTCGTTCGCCTCCGCGACCAAATCCAGCAAGCATATCTCGCCGGCAAGAAGGAATTGCTCGCCTGCGCCGGCGTGGACTCGGCGATCGTCACCTCGTCGCCGACTCCCATCGGCGCTGTCGTTCATCGGTTCGCGGCGTGCGACAACGGCTACATGGTTTACACCGTCGATCCGGCGGTGACGGCGCCGAATCTGGCGTCCGTACAGGAAGTGGCCGTCGGCATGGTCCGGGTCGGCGCCAACGCTGGCGCGTTTACGGCCGCGGGAGACACGTTGGAGCTGTGGGTGGATGACATCCGCCTCGACCGCCAGAAGAACAGCACCGGCTGGGCGGGACAGGTCACCGGCCAGCTCAATCTCGCCGATTTCGCCGAAGTTCGCGTGAACGTGAGCAATCGCGATCCGAATTTCCGACAGCTGGGAGAACAGGCATCGTTCCTCGGACAACGCACCACGGAAATCGGCGCGACGGTGCGACTGGACCGAATGCTGCCCCGCGCGTTCGGCCTGGCGCTGCCGTTGACCGTCTCGAAGATCTCGCTCGCCAGCGACCCGCTGTTTCTCTCGCAGACGGACATTTCCGGCAGCTCGATCTCCGCCCTCCGAAAGCCGAAGAACGATATCACGACTTATAGCCTGACGATTCGCCGAACGACCCCGTTCTCGAACGCGCTGGCTGGGCCGCTGCTCAACAACCTGTCCGCCACGACGACCTACGTGAGCGGCGTCGATCGTACGGAATTTCAGGACGGCAAGGCGCACAACTTCTCCTTCTCGCTGGACTATCTCGTCACCGACGACACGGCGCACACGCTCGGGCTCGAGTCGTGGAAGCTTCGGTGGAATCCGACGCAGTTCAGGCTGACGAGTGGAATCGTTCAGGGCAGCGATCGGCGCGCATCGTTCATTCAGCCGTCCGGCGCCGTCGCCGACGAGCCGTCGCTCACCACCGCCTCGACGCGTCTCTGGCGAAATAGCAGCGTCGTGGAGCTGCGGCCGACGACCGGCAGCTCGGTCCGATGGGAAGTGCAGTCGCTGCGCGATTTCCGGAATTACGACGACAGCGCGTCGGGTCAAGCGTTTGTGCCGGGGGAGCAACTGCCTGGTCGCGGATTCGAGCGAGAGCGGACGATGATCGCGAGCGTCGGCATTGCGCCGATCTTCTCGAGCTGGTTCCGGCCGCGCGCGGACGTCGGAACGCAGTACAACATGCTGCGCGACCCGAACGCGCGCGCGTTCCTGGCGCTCCCCGGCGTGATCGGCATCGACAGCGTGCTCGCGGCGCGTGACTCGGCGACGCTGCTCCAGCAAACACTGCCGCGGCGAATGACCGCCGCGCAGACCGCGAGCGCCGGCTCGACAATCGACGTCGCCGCGCTCTCGCACTACGCGTCCGACTCGAGTCTCCTTCGTCGAGTCGCGGCGCACGTTGCGCCGATCGACGTCTCGTTCACGCGAAGTCTGCTTTCCGCGCTCGATGCCGCGCCGGCCGACGCGCCGCTTCCGTTCCAGCTTGGCATCGGCGGGCCGTCGTCATTCCGTTCAGTCGGCGGCATGACGGCGACGACGGCCGGGCAAACGGACATGGTGAGCGCGGCGAGCACGATCACGCTGCCATTCGGCGGCGCGCTCGAGAACCGCTACCGCCACACGTCGACGAACAACTGGATCGCGCGGCTCGATTCCACCCAGGCTCGCGCCGACGGCGAGCAGACGTACTTCCCCGACGCGCGCTTACGGTGGTCCTATCGTCCGGCCGGCGGGATGTTCTCGAGCATCGAAGCCAGTACGGGCTACACGCACAGCGATGCCACCGCGAGCCTGCCGAGCCTCTCCGACGCGCTTGGTCCGCCGCAGATCCGTAAGAGTCATTCCGAGACGTTCCCCGTCGGCGGGTCGATCGCCTGGGCCGGTCGCGCAGGGCTCAGCATGGGTTCGCGCTTCGCACACACGAACCGCGTGGACAGTTTGCCGGGAAGCGTGGCGCGCTCGGGCATCGACGAGATCGGCTTCGACTTCGGGCGGTCGTTTCACGTACCGGAGAGCCTCGGGCTCGGCCTGCGCAGCGACGTTCGCACACGCGCGGGGCTCGTCCGCAACCGGCTGACGACCTATGTCACGGATCCGCTGACCGGTTTGCGAAGCCGACTCGCCGACAACGGCAAGACGCAGTTCAATCTCACCGCCGACAGCAACGTGAGCGATAACCTCGTGCTGACGCTGCAAGGCTCGCACATCGTGACCTTCGACAACAACCTGAATCGCCGGTTCCAGCAAACGCTGTTCTCGACGATTCTGCAGTTTCAGTTCTATGGTGTAGGAAAGTAGTCCGAGTCGCCGAGTCGCCGAGTCGCCGAGTCAGAGTTTGACCAAGCCAGCTAATCTTGAGTCTATTCACCGAAGAGATCTTTCCGTGCGAATGCCGATCCTTTTCTGCGCCCTCGTAGCCCTCACCGCCTGCGGCGATCTCAAAGCCCGCTTCTCGAAGCCGAAGACCGGCTTCGACGGGCAGGCGGCACTCGGCTACGTGCAGCAGCACTTGGCGTTCGGACCGCGGACACCCGGCACACCGGCCCACGACAGCGCGGCGAACTGGATCGTCGCCGAGATGAAGAAGCGGACGGACAGCGTTTGGGTTCAGCGCTGGACGCAGACGACGCCGGAAGGGAACAAGCTCCCGCTCACGAACATCATGGCGCGCTTCAATCCGACGGCGACGCAGCGCGTGTTGTACATCACGCACTGGGATACGCGGCCCAAAGCCGACGACGATCCGAATTTCGGTAACCGCGCGCGGCCCATCCTCGGCGCGAACGATGGGGCGGCGGGCGTGGGTTTGTTCCTCGCACTCGGCGACGTCTTCAAAAAAACACCGCCGTCAGTCGGCGTCGATCTGTTGTTCGTGGATGGTGAAGACTGGGGGAATTTCGACGCCGATCAGAGCGGCGGCTATCCGGATGCCCTGTTCGGCTCTCAGTACTTCGCCGCAAACCCGCCGTCACCGGATTACAAGCCGCTTTACGGCGTCCTGTTCGACATGATCGGCGACGCCGACTTGCAGATCTACCAAGAGGCGAATTCAGTGCAGCGCGCGCCGGAAGTCGTGCGACGTGTGTGGGAGACGGCGACGGAGCTGGGATACGGCAGCGTCTTCCGCAGCCAGGTCGGTCTCGCCATCACCGACGATCACGTTCCGCTGCTCAACAAGGGCTTTCACGTGATCGACGTGATCGATCTGCAATACGGTCCGGTCGCGCAGAACGATCCGTTTGCCAACGCGAATCCGAATTACCACCACACGATGCAAGACACCTTCGACAAGGTGTCGGCGAAGAGCTTGCAGACGATCGGCGATGTCGCGGTAACGCTGGTGAAGTGACCGCTCGGGCGCTGGTCAGCGCTCGCCGCGCAGCCAGACGACGTAGTACGTCGGATGTTGAAACAGGCTCAGGGCGCGGCAATCGTCCGTTCGCATCTTCGTCGAGATGGTTCCAGTTACTTCGGAGCCGGACGGGTAGACCTCGACCATTTCGATTTGGTCAGCCTTGAACGAGTGCAGGGGCTGGTGCAGCTGGGTCTTTCCGTTCAGTAAAATGCACGCATCCCCGAAGCCGCTCGGTTGGATTCTTCCTCGACCGAGATGACGCGCCTGAGCCATCTGGTTCGCCGCCGCTTCGGCGCCGGTCACGCCGAGGCCCCCGAGTGCCTGGTCGAGTCCCATCGTTCCGAACTCGGAGAGCTTGTCACGGCCGGCGACAATCGTCCGGAAGTTCTGCCAGCGCATCCGCTGGTCGAGGTCCTCGAGCGCATGGTCGTCCGGCGCGTATCCGCTTCGCTCGGCAATCTTCATGGCATCGAGATTCACCGGCAACGCCCGGATCCTGATCACGACCTCGCGATCGTCGTGGTCGACGAGGCTCAGCGTCATCGTCGTCGGAGCATATCCGAGCTTGCGCACGCGAAGCAGGTATGGGCCGACGGGTAACGGCCGGAAAAGAAACCCGCCATTTGGTCGCGTTACGGCGACGCGATTGGCTCCGACCAGCTGCACCTCGGCTTCATCGATCGGCGTGCCTGCCGAGTCCACGACCAATCCGAGAATGGACGACGTTCCCTTGAGGCGACGATCCTCCTCGGCGCGCACCACGACGGGGTCGAGGGTCCGTGGGATGGCGTGGAGAACGACAGTGACTTCGGTGCGCTCGCCGGGCCTGGCTTCCCAGTTGTAATCGACGCTCCGATAGCCCAGTCGACGGAACCACACCTGGTGCGCGCCCGGCGGCACGTCTCGAAGCGTGAACTCGCCGCGCGCGTTGGTCCGCGTTGCGTGCGTCAGCTCACGCACCAACACTTCGGCATCGCCGATCGGCGAGCCGGTCGAGTCGCGCACGACGCCGACGAGCGTCGACGGAGCGAGCGCCGGATTCTGCCCGCGCGCGGCGCTCGGAGCACCGAGGATGATCCCGAGTGCCACGAGCGCGCGTCGCACCTCTACGGCTTCGGTTTCCCGTTGCTCACTTCTTCGGCCATCTTGAGCGCGTTGTACGCGTTCACGATGCCGCCGGTGATCGAGAGCGTTCCGAACGGAACTTTCTGCGCCTGATCAGGCGGTCCGGGACGCACGACCATTTGCGTCGAGTAGTTGTTCACCGACGCCATGATGATGCGTTTCACATCCGACGCCGTCAGGTTCGGATAGTAATCCATGATGAGGGCCGCGAGCCCACTCACGACCGGCGCCGCCATGCTCGTACCGCTGTCCTTCTCGTACTGATTGCCCGGAACAGTCGAGAGAATGTCCACGCCCGGCGCGAACACGTCGACCTGTTGCTGTCCGTAGTTGGAGAAATTCGCCGCCAAGCTGTCGCCCCCTTTCCAGGACGACGCGCCGACTTCGAGCCACAGGTTCGGCTTTCCACCGGCGAGATAGGCCGTCGACGGGAAGCTCGGCTTCTTGCTGAGATCCTGTCCGTCGTTTCCGGCGGCGTGGACCATCAGCACGCCGCGCGCGTCGGCGTACTTCACCGCGTCGTCCACCGCCGCCTTGAACGGCGAATACGCCTTGCCGAAGCTCATGCTGATGATCTTCGCGCCATTGTCGACCGCGTAGCGGATCGCGTTGGCGACGTCCTTGTCGCGCTCATCGCCGTCGGGAACGGTTCGAATCATCATGAACTTGACCGCCGGCGCGATCCCGTCGACGCCGAGGCCGTTGCCGCGCATCGCCCCGATGATTCCGGCGACGTGCGTCCCGTGCTTCGCGTCCTGCCCCATCACGTCGGAGTTCCCGTACCGATGCTCCGACGGGTCGGCGTAATTGTCGCCGACGATCGTGCGCGGATTGTAATCGGGATTCAGAGAATACTTGAGCTGCCCCTCGAGCGACTTGAATCCGTCCTCGATCACCGACGGGGTCGCGCCCTGAGAGGTCAGGTCGAGATAGATCTGGCGCGCCTGGCCGAGCATGGGGTTCGACGGCGAGATCATGCGGACGCGCTCGGCGGTCAGCGAATCCGCGCTGACGTGCGCGGCGCTGGCGAGCACCGGCAGAATCTGCTGATAGATGTCGTGCGCTTGACGGTAGTTGCCGACGTTGCCTTCGAGCTCCTTGCGCTGCTTGTCGTAGTCGGCGTCCACCTGTCGACAACGCGCGGCGTCGGTGATCGGCGGAACGCCACTGGCCGCCGCCTTGTTGTGACAGCGCGCGTATTCACGCGTGACCTCGAACGTGTCCCAGTGGACGTCCTGGCCGTCCTTGCCCCCGATGAAATTCCAACCGTGCACATCGTCCGCAAAACCGTTGTTGTCGTCGTCCTTTCCGTTGCCGCCGACTTCCTTGGGATTCGTCCACAGGTTGGCACGCAGGTCGGCGTGCAACGTGTCGATGCCGTTGTCGATGATCGCGACGAGCACGGTCTGCTTCGGGGCTTTCCCGGCGAGCAGCTGGGTCATCGCACGCTCGACGCTGATCCCGGGCACATGGTCCACCGATTCGTCGAGCAGCTGCCAATTGCGAGGTGACTCGGTGAGCGTGACGCGGGGAACCGTCGAAGACGGCGCGCTCGGCGCCGGCGTCGCGGCCGGTGGCGCGCTTGGAACCGGCGTCGGCGACGTGGTAACGGTGGAGGGTGCGCCGCACGCGAGAGCGGCGAGTGCGGCGAGCAGAAGGCGCGACGACTGCATGGACGATCCTGTGCTGAGGGCTCAATAACGATAACCGCCCAAGATGAGGGCGGTCAGCGTGCTTTACTGCTTACTTACGACGTCTCACCGCAAATGACCGGCCGAGGCTGCGTCGCAATTGGGGTCCGACCCCATTTCGAAAACCGCGAGAGGGTCAGACCCCATTTGCGTTTTGGTAGGATTGGCGTGGGAACGATGATAGTACCGCAGAGAGCGTCCGTAGTTTCGGCCCATGTCTCTTCGTGCTGATCAAAAAGCCCTGGTATTTTTTGCCGCGGTGGCGGTTCTCGGAGCGGGGGTCCGCGTTCTGCGAGCCGCCGGCGGCCCGCCACCCAGCGCCCCGCAACCCGCGCTCGATCGACAGATCCGATCGTCCGACTCGGCGTTGCAGTCGGGTCGAAAAAGGAAAGACGGCCGCCGAACGACGTCGAGAAAGGGTACGGGCGCGGCTGCCCAGGCCGACACGGGGCGCCGAAGCCGGTCGGTCGGCCCACTGGACCGTCGGGGATACGTGGGCAACCGTCTCGACCTGGACATCGCCACCGCGGCGCAGATCGATTCGCTGCCGGGCGTCACCCCGCTCATGGCCCGGCGAATCGTCACGGACCGCATGAGCCGCGGCCCATTCCTCAGTGCCGACGGGCTTCGTCGGGTGGTAGGCGTCGGTTCCAAGTTCCTGAAAGGCATCGACACTCTGATCACCTTCTCAGGTACCTTCGTTCAGGCCAGCCCTTCGGACACGATCATTCCGAAGCGACGCCGCGGGCGCGGCAACAAATAAAAAAACCGCCGTCAAGTACGAGCGATGTGAAAGTTGAAGGTCGCGGTCTTGAACGTTCCCATCAGTCGCAGCCAGAGGGGCAGCAGCATCTCCACGCCGCGCGCCCCCGAGATGTCGCCCAGGTCGACGATCGTCCGCCAGCCGAACGAGCGGAGCAGATCGCTCGTCTGCGATTTCGCGCCTGCGTCGTTCCCGCAGATGAATACATCGTGATCGCCCGGCACCGACGATGGGTTCACCATTACTCCGGCGTTCATCGTGTTGAGCGCCTTCACGACTTTCGCGTCGGGAAATGCCCGTTGGATTTGCTCGCCGAGCGAATCCGAGTTGCAGACGGACAGCGTCGGCGGCATCCCATGCGAGAAGTCGAGCGGATTGGCGACATCGACCAGCACCTTGCCGGCGAGGTTCGCCGAACCGCCGCTCCGTAGTGCTTCGAGCGACACCATGCCCGACGTGCAGTTGAAGACCATCTCACCGAATGACGCCGCTTCGGCGAAGGTCCCCTGACTGGCGCGCGAGCCGTGTTGCCCCACCCACTTCGCGGCCTTCTCATTCGCTGAGGTTCGCGACCCGAGCTTCACCTCGTGTCCCAACTCGACGAGCTTGCCGCCGAGGGTTTGCCCGACCACTCCGGTGCCGAGGATTCCAATTCGCACAGCTCCACCCATCAGTCGTTTTCCGAAAAGCTCGCGCGGGGTGGAAGACGACCAAGGCTTCCCGAATGGTTCCCGCTCGTATTTCTTCCAACCCGATTCTGGAGAACCATCGGCGAACGGACGACGACTAACTCTCGATGACTCGGTTCCGCGTTCTCGTCACTGACGAGGTCGACCCGCGCGGCGTGGAGCTGTTGCGCGCCGAACCAACGCTCGACGTGAATGAGCAGCCGACTCGACCGTGGCAGGAACTGCGCGGCGAGATCGGCGAGTACGACGCGTTCGTCGGACGAAGCGCCACGCGACTGCCCGCCGAGCTGCTGCGAGACGCCAAGCGGCTACGCGTCATTGGGCGCGCCGGCGTGGGCACGGACAACATCGATCTGTCGGCGGCGACCGCGCTGGGCATCGCCGTGATCAACGCACCGAGCGGGAATACGATTGCGGTAGCCGAATTGTTCTTCGGTGCGCTGCTCTCGTTCGTCCGTCATCTGCCGGACGCCTTCGAGTCGATGCGCGCCGGCCGCTGGGACCGGAGCGACTTGCTCGGCACGGAGCTCTCGGGCAGAAGCATCGGTATCGTCGGCCTTGGCCGAATCGGCGGCGAGGTTGCGACGCGAGCTCGCGCGTTCAACATGACGGTCGTCGCGTACGATCCCTACGTTCAGCGGGATCGGTTCGAGCTGTTCCGCGCCGAGCGCGCCGAACGACTATCGGATCTATTGAGGCGGGCCGATGTGCTCACCGTGCACACGCCACTCACCGACGAAACTCGCGGCATCATCGACGCAGACGCGCTCGCTCAGGTCTCCCGCGGCGCGATCGTCGCGAACTTCGCGCGCGGTGGGATCATCGATGAAACGGCGTTGGCCGGCGCGTTGGCGGAGAACCGACTTGCCGGCGCCTTGCTCGACGTCTACACGACCGAGCCGTTGCCGGCCGATCATCCGCTGCGCCGTGCGAACAATGTGCTGCTCACACCCCACCTCGGCGCGTCCACTGTGGAAGGGCAGAGGAACGTCGCCGTGGACGTATGCATCGCCGTGCGGGACGCTCTGTTGAGTGGTCAGCTCTCCGGCGCCGTAAATCTCGCCGGCGTCGATCGCGCGCGGTGGCGCGACTTGCGTGGCGCCCTATATCTGGCGCGCCAGGAGGCAGCGATCGCGCGCGCCATGCTCGCCGAGCGTGGAACGAAGGCGCCGGAGCAGCTCACGTTGCACTTTGGCCGTCAGTTCATCGGCGCGGATTCGTTGCTCGGCTCCGCCGCCGCCGAGGGGCTGTTGGCGGCCATCATGAACAACGACCGCGTCAACATCGTCAACGCCCGCGAGCGCGCGACGGAGCGCGGCATCGCGCTGGCGACCGTTGCCCTACCGCCGAACGAGGAGCCCTACGCCGTCCGCGTGACGGTGAGTGGAGACGGACGGCAGTTGTCGATCGGCGGCACGGCCACACCCGGCGCCGCACCGCGAATCACGCGGATCGGCGACTTCAAGGTGGACGTCGCGCCGCGTCGGACCCTCGTCGTGCTGACCAACGCGGACGTCCCGGGTGTGATCGGCCAGGTTGGCACGGTCCTGGGAAGCGCCGGAATCAACATCGCCGAGTATCACCAGGCGCGAATGACGCAGGGTGGGGAAGCGCTCGCCGCGATCTCGGTGGACGGAACGGTGAGCGAGCAGGTGCGCCGCCGGTTGCTCGAGGTCGCGTCGGTCCGTTCGGCGACGGTGGTCGAAGGGGACGGACAAGACGCAGACATCTTCGAATGACGTCGCCGCGGCCCCGGTTTGCCAGCGTCGTGCTGGACGTGGATTCGACCGTTTCCGGAATCGAGGGCATTGATTGGCTGGCGCGACGACGGGGCGGTGAGACGGCCACGGAGATCGCGCAACTGACCGCCGACGCGATGCGCGGCGTGATTCCACTCGAGGACGTGTACGGCCGACGGTTGGCGCTCATTCGGCCGACGCGCTCGGAGATTGATGCGCTGTCACGCGCCTACATCAGCGCGATCGCGCCCGATTGTCCGGCAACGTTGGCATTGCTTCGCGAGGCCGGAATCCGAATCGCGCTGGTCAGTGGCGGCATTCGACAAGCCATTTTTCCGCTGGCCCGCCAACTCGGCGTCGACGCAGGCGATCTGCATGCGGTGGATCTGGAAGTCGACGTAGGCGGCAATTACGTCGGCTTTGACGCGTCGTCGCCACTCACGACTTCGGCGGGCAAGGCTGTCGTCGTGGCTTCGCTCGGATTTCCTCGTCCAATCCTCGCCGTCGGCGACGGCCACACCGACCTCGCGATGCGTCCCGTCGTCGACTCGTTCGTGGCATTCACGGGCTTCACCGCGCGCGAAGCCGTCGTGCGCGCGGCGGATTCGGTTGCCCGGTCGTTTCGCGATGTCGCGGAAGTCGTGCTGGCCGGCTAGTCCTCCGCCGTCACCACCCCGGATTCTGCTGCAGCAGCTTGTTGAGGTCGATCGCCCGCTGCGGGATGGGCATCAACTTGTACTTATCCGGGATCGGCGTGTTGTTCGCCTTCGGAAACTTGCTGCTGCTGCTGGTCTTGAACCGCTTCATGCTTTCTTCGACGCGGGCTTTCGCCCAGTTCCAGTTGCGCTGGCTGTCGAAGTAGCCGTTCGGTCCCTCGAGCGCGAGCTCCCAACGACGCTCGTTGAAGACGGAATCACGGAACAAGTCGTGGCTCAGCCCCGGCGTCATGTTCGGAATGCCGGCACGCGAGCGAATGGCATTCACCGCGGCGTACGCCTCGGGTGTGGGGCCTCCGCCCACCTCGTTCGCCGCCTCGGCGATCATCAGCAGAACTTCCGCATATCGAAGAACGATATAGTCGGGCTCCTCGGCGCCTGTCTGCGTCATTTGCAGGTCGAGGAACTTGCGCGGGAACGGTGTCTCACTCGCGTACGGCTGCGAAGCAGTTTTCGTCTCGTCCCACGTGACGGTCGTTCCCGCCTTGTTCCACGAAAGGATGAATGTGCCGTCGCGACGTTTGTCGTTCGGCAGGAACGTGTGGTACCAGATGCTCTCCGCCTCGAACGAACCGTTGGTCACTGCGCCAAGATTCGGCGTCGTACCGTTCGCGGCCATGTGTGACGAAATGCGACCGCCGAGTCCGGGCGCGCGAATGTTCTGAATTGTGAAGATCACCTCGGAGTTCCGCTCGTTCACCGTGCCGCCGAAGAAGTCGAACAGAGATTTGTAGTCCGACACCAGCTGGTAATCGCCGTCCGACTGGACCTGCTTGGCGTAGGTGAGGGCGCTGCCCCAGTCGGCTGCGGTTCCCACGCCCGTCCCGGCGCGCTGTAGGTAGACCTTGGCGAGGAGCGTCTTGGCGGCGCCACGAGAGGCGCGACCGTAATCCGAACCGGTGAGGCTCTTCGCAGGCGGCAGCACCGCGATCGCATCCTTGAGATCCAGCTCGATCTGGGCGTAGACCTCGGCCGCGGTGTTGCGCGGCAACTGCAGGCTGTCGAGTCCTTGCGTCTCATGGAGCTTGAGCGGTACGCCGCCCCATAACCGGACGAGGTTGAAGTAGTGAGTAGCGCGCAGGAACTTCGCTTCGCCGATGACGCGGGCCTTGAGCGTCGAGTCCATCTGGATCTGCGGCACATGATCGAGGACGGCGTTCGCGCGGTTGACCGCATCGTAGGCGGATTGCCAGATTGCCTGGGTGTAGGCGTGCGATACCGGAATTGCATAGACGTCCGGTTGCGCGCGCTCGTTGGTGGCTCCGAGCCGCGTCGTCCACATCTCGGTCGGGAACTCGACGAGCATCACGAAGTTGCGGCCGTAGTAGTTGTCGCCCGTGCTATTGACGAAATCCGCATAGACGCCGTTCACGGCCGCGACGGCATCGCCGGCGTTCCGATAGAAGTTCGAGGGGCCGATGAAGTCGAACGGCTGCTCGGTCAGGAATTGTTTGTCGTTACACGCCAGGGCCACGGCCAGTGTGCCGAGCGCGAGAACGGTCTTCTTTCGCGTGTGCATAGTGGTCAGTCCCCGTGCTCAGTAGGAAACGTTGATGCCGAGCGTGAAGCTCTTGGCGAGTGGATACGAGCCGACGTCGATTCCGCGATTCGTGTTTCCGATTCCCTCACTGCTCACGTCTGGATTGAAGCCGCTGTAGTGCGTCCACGTGACGAGGTTGGCCCCGGTCACGAAGACCTGCGCGTTCGACACTCCGTAGCGTGAGAGAAGACGCTCGGGCAGTTTGACGCCGACCGTCACGCTGCGCAGTCGCAAGAACGATCCATCCTCCAACAAGTCGCTCGTGATGTCGGAGCCGATCGTGCCGGGGGTGAAGTTGACGCGCGGGAACGTCGCCCCCTGGTTTGTGGGGGTCCACGAGTCGAGATACCGATCGGCGATGATGTTCGTGCCCGGGCTTCCCGCCTCGAGACGCACGTTGTTGATGTTGAGGATCTTGTTGCCGTACACCCCGTCCATCAACGATGAGAACTGGAATCGGCCGAGCGTGAAGCTGTTCGTCCAGCCGGCGCTGAACTTCGGATTCGGATTGCCGATGACGGTGCGGTCGTTCGCGTCGACGACACCGTCGGGCCCCGTGGGATGCCCGAGAGAATCGGGCTTTCCGGCAATGTCGAGAAGCTTCACGTCGCCGGGATTCCACTTCGTGCCGGTGAGCGGCTTGATCTTGGCGGTGTAGGCGGCCGCGGTAGCCGAGTCACGAAGCAGGCCGTCGGCCATGTAGCCGTAGAAGGCGCCAAGCGGCTGGCCGACCTGGATGAGCGAACCAAGCAACTTCAAATCGGTGTTCACGCTGGAAGCGAAGATCGTCGTCGGGCCGCCCAGATCGAGCACGCGGTTCTTGTTGTGCGAGTAGTTGAGCGTCGACGTCCATCCGAGCGCGTGTTGCCTCGAGTCGAGCACCGTGAGCGTGAGTCCGATCTCGTATCCGTTGTTCTGAACTGCTCCGATGTTTTGCAGTGCCGCGGCGAAGCCGCTCTCGTAGGGTGGATTGACCGCCAGCAACAGATTCGTCGTTTTCTTGTGATAGACGTCCCCCGTGAAGCTCACTCGGCCGCCGTAGAGGCCAAGGTCCATGCCGACATCGATCTGATGCGTCGATTCCCAGCCGAGGTTCGGGTTGCCGATCGACGACGGGAAGTATCCGCCGACGACGGTGCCACCGAACGTGTACTGTTGCTGGGCAAGGTGCGCGATCGACTGGTACGGCCGGATCGACGGGTTGCCGGCCAGGCCGTCGGACACGCGAAGCTTGAGCAGCTCGATGCTCGGGATGTGCTGCATGAACGGCTCGTCGGATATGCGCCACCCGAAGGCCGCCGACGGGAAGAACCCCCACTGATGATCGGCGCCGAATCGCGAGGAGCCGTCCTCCCGCCCGGTCACGGTGAAGAGGTAGCGGTTGGCCAGCGTATAGTTGAGGCGTCCGAGATACGACGCGAGGGTCCACCGCGTGTGTCCCGAGGTCACGATCGGACCGCCGGTCTGCGTACCGGCGCCGATGTTCTCGAAGACATCGGCGTCGCTCACGAAGTTGGCGTTCTGGATTGTGCTCGCCACGAGGTCGCTCTGCTGCCGGCTGTAGCCGGCGAGGGCGTCGACCTGGTTGACGGAGCCGAACGCCTTTGTGTACGTGAGCAAGTTCTCATTCAAGAAATTCGTCGTCTCGTTCTTTCCGCGCTTGGCATAGCCGTTGGTCTGGCCGCCTTGGAGCGTGGTTTTCGGCCAATAGGTATCGCGCGATCGGTTGGACAGATCGGCACCCAGGCTCGAGCGGAACTTGAGGCCGGTCACGATATCGAACTCCGCCGACGCGTTCGCGAGCGCCCGTGTGTCAGCCAGCTTGTCGGTGACGTCCTGAGCAAGCGAGACCGGATTCGGAACCGCCGCCGGCTGAAGGAGCGTCGACGGGTTGTTGGTCTGGATTAGCGTGTAGTTGCCGTTGGGCTGCCGTACGGGAAGAACGGGGTAGTAGTTCAGCGCCGCGCCGACTGCGCCGGCGCCGGCGTTGAGCGAGCCGTCCGTCGGCACCGAGCCCGTATTCACGCGGCTGACGGTCACCGTGCTCGCAAGGCGGAGCCGGTCGCCCACCGACTGATCGAGGCTTCCCCGGAGCGACGAACGGCGGAACGACGAGTTGATCACGACGCCCTGCTGCTGGAAGATGCCGCCGGAGAGCCCGTACCGCGTCGCGTTAGCGCCCGATCCGCCGCCGGTCACGCCGAGCTGGAGGCTGTTCATCGGGGCGGTGCGGAAGATCTGGGACTGCCAGTCCGTGTTGTGCAGCGTATCGGGTTTGGCAAACACGACGCCGGTTCCCTGCGCCTGCGACCACGCGTTCGCGAACGCCGCGAATTCCTGGGCGTCGAGCAAGTGGTAACGGTGGGCTACGCTCTGACTTCCGCTGTATGTGTCGAGGGTGAAGCGGGGGCGCGCGCTTTGGCCGTGCTTGGTGGTGATGATGATGACGCCGTTCGCTCCGCGCGCGCCATAGATCGACGTCGCCGATGCGTCTTTCAGGATCTCGATCGACTCGATGTCGCTCGGGTTGAGCGCGGCGAGCGGATTCGACGGGACCTGCGGCGGCGGCTCGGTTGGATTGCGCCCGCCGTCGCTGGGACTTTGCGCGTCGGGATCGTTCTCGATCGGGAAGCCGTCGATGACGTAGAGCGGCTCATTGTTGCCGGTGACCGACGAGCCGCCGCGGACGCGAATCGACAACGCCGCGCCGGGCGCCGACGACGCCTGCGTTACCATCACGCCTGGCGCCGCACCCTGAAGGATTTGTTCGAGAGAGAGTGTCGGCGTCTGGGCGACGTTCGGCGTGACGGAAGCAACCGAGCCCGTGAGATCGGAACGACGCTGTGCTCCGTAGCCAACAACCACCATTTGATCGAGCGTCACCGACGCGGCCGACAGCGAAATGTTCGCCGTGGTTGCTTGTCCGGCGGAAACCGTCACCTGCTGGTCGACCGGTGCGTAGCCGATCCGCGCGGCGTGGATTCGGTGCGTACCCGCTGGCACGTCGGCAATCGTATAGCGGCCGTCCGCTCCCGTCCTCCCGCCGAGGGTCGTTCCGGCGATGGTGACGCTGACGTTTTGAATCGGGGCGCCGGCCGTTCGGTCGGTCACCGTTCCCGTGATTCGTCCACTGCCCGGCTGTTGGGCGTCGGCTGGGATGACGAGCCCTGCGACGAACGCGGCGAACGTGAGGCGCGTCAGCACTCGCAGAGAGGTGGAACGGCGCGTCCGGGTCATGCGGCGATCTCCTTTGGTGGGGCCCATCGCAGTTTGTTCTTCAAAAGGACAAAATCGACAAAGGCGCCTGCAACATGGTCATACGGGGGCTGCGTGAATCGGCCGGAAACCAGCGCCACCATCGCCGACACAACCGGTAACAACACCCGCTCAGGGGTCGCCGGTCACAACAGGTCGTGGGCACGCCGGATATTGTTCGCGCAAAGAACTATTGCGCGTCTAACCTGTCGCCTGATCCCGAAACGCGCCAGGGGGACCGTGCCAACAGGCCCGGGATGATCGTCAGTGGAGGTCGTCACACGTGGGCCACGTCGAGCCCATCCCGCCCCTCCGACCCGCAGTCATGGCCGCTCCGCAAGTCAACTCCACCGCTCCCGACCGCATCGGCGACCTTCTCGTCAAAGAAGGCCTGATCACGCGGGAACAATTGGCCAAGGCCATCCTGGAGCAGAAACAAACGGGAGCGCGCCTCGGCTACTGCCTGGTGAAGCTCGCGCTGGTGCCCGAGGTCGAGCTCACGAAGGTCCTGGCCAAGCAGCACAAGATGCCGGCCGTCGATCTCTCGCGATTCGAAATCGATCCCAAAATCGCCAAGACCGTCCCGGGGGACATCGCCCGCAAGCACTGCCTCATCCCGGTCAAACGGGACGGTCGCACGCTGACCGTGGCGATGGCCGACCCGATGCAGCTCGGGATCCTCGAGGACCTCAAGTTCATCACGCGATACGACATCTTCCCGGTCCTCGCCGGCGAATTCACCGTCCGCTCGCTGATCGACAAGGTCTTCGGCGCCACGGACGAGGCGCAGATGGCGTCGCTGATGGACACGATCAGCGAACTGGAAGCGGAAGTCGGTGGCGATGTCGAGGTGCTCGAGGACCAGGACGAGGACGTCAATCAGGCTGCGCTCCAGGCGCAGATGGAAGACGCACCCGTCGTCAAGCTGATCAACGCCATTCTCACCGACGCCGTCCGGCGCGGGGCGTCCGACATCCACTTCGAGTGCTTCGAGCACGAGGTGCGCGTCCGCTACCGCATCGACGGCGCGCTGATCGAGGTCATGAAGCCGCCGCTCAAGCTCAAGGCGGCGCTGATCTCGCGCTTCAAGATCATGGCGTTGCTCAACATCGCCGAGCGTCGCGTGCCGCAGGACGGCCGCATCAAGCTGAAGATGGGCAATCGCGTCATCGACTACCGCGTCTCGACGCTGCCGACGCTCTTCGGCGAAAAGGTCGTGCTGCGAATTCTCGACAAGGGCAACCTGACGTTCGACCTCTCGGCGTTCGGCATCGAGCCGCGCGCCGAGCGCGAATTGATGGAAGCGATCTCCAATCCGTACGGTATGGTGCTCGTCACCGGTCCGACGGGTTCCGGTAAGACGACGACGCTGTATTCGGCGCTGTCCAAGGTCAACACGATGGACGTGAACATCATGACCGCCGAGGACCCCGTCGAGTACAACCTGTTCGGCATCAATCAGGTGCTCGTCCGCACCGATATCGGCATGACGTTCGCGGCCGCGCTCAAGGCGTTCCTCCGTCAGGACCCGAACATCATCATGGTCGGCGAAATTCGAGATCTCGAGACCGGCAGCATCGCTATCAAGGCGGCGCTCACCGGTCACATGGTGCTCTCGACGCTGCACACGAACTCGGCGCCGGAAACGGTGACGCGTCTACTCGACATGGGGCTCGAGCCATTCAACGTGGCGTCGGCGCTCAACCTCGTGCTCGCGCAGCGGCTCGTAAGGCGCATCTGCAACAACTGCCGGACGCGCTACGAGCCGAGTCCCGAGGAGCTCGCGGCCGCCAAGGTCACCAAGGACACCACGCTCCGCGAGCTGCACTTCACGGAAGAAGCGGTTCTGAATACCCGCACGAAGGCGACGAAGGAAGCGTCGCCCTTCCTCGAGAAGCTCAGCCTCGACACCAAGATCGGAGAGATCGCCTTCTTCAAGGGCGCAGGCTGCGACACGTGCGAGCGCACGGGTCTGAAGGGACGGCAAGGCGTCTACGAGGTCATGACGATGACGCCACTCATCCGGAAGCTCGTCATGCAAAACGTCGGCGCCGCCGAGATCCGCGACGCGGCGATCGAGGAGGGCATGCTCACGTTGCGCATGGACGCTTGGCTCAAGGTGATCAAGGGAATCACGACCACCGAGCAAATGATTCGGGAAACGTCGGCGTAAGCCGGTCGTCCAACTATCGTGAGCGCAACCACTAGCCAGACCCCATCGGGCTCCCAAGCCCTGAATCTCCGGGTCCTCCTCGAGGAAATGATCGAGAAGGGCGCGTCCGATTTGCACATCACCGCGGGCGATCGGCCGAAGCTTCGCGTCGACGGCGACATCGTGAACTCGACGATCGAGGTCGTGATGCAGCCGAAGGACACGCTGCAGCTCGCGTACTCGGTGCTCACCGAAAATCAGAAGAAGCGGTTCGAGATGGAGGACGAGCTGGATTTCTCGTTCGGCATCCAGAACCTGGCGCGCTTCCGCGGCAACTGCTTCAAGCAGCGCGGCTGCGTTTCGATGGTGATTCGTCAGATCCCCTTCAACATTCGGACGTTCGAGGAGCTGGGACTGCCGCGCGTGATCGCGGACCTTTCTGATAAGCCCCGAGGTCTGATTCTGGTCACCGGCCCCACGGGCTCCGGAAAATCGACGACGCTCGCCGCGATGCTCGACCGAATCAACCGGCAGATGAAGGGCCATATGATCACGATCGAGGATCCGATCGAGTTCATTCACAAGCACCAGCAGTGCATCGTCAACCAGCGCGAAGTCGGTTCCGACACGAAGAGCTTCCAGGCGGCGCTCAAGTACGCGCTCCGTCAGGACCCGGACGTCGTGCTCATCGGCGAAATGCGAGATCTGGAAACGATCCAGGCCGGCCTGACCATCGCTGAGACGGGCCACCTCGCTTTCGCGACGCTGCACACGAACAGCGCCGCCGAGGCGGTCAATCGTATCATCGACGTCTTTCCGAGCCATCAGCAGGCGCAGGTACGAGCGCAGCTCGCGTTCTCTCTCGAGGGCATCATCACGCAGACGCTGCTGCCGAAGATCGGCGGTCGCGGCCGCGCCATGGCCGCCGAGATCCTCGTCGTCACGCCGGCCATCCGCGCGCTGATTCGCGACGACAAGATCCACCAGATCTATTCGATGATGCAGTCCGGCAAGAAATACGGCATGCAGACGATGAACGACGGCCTGTACAATCTGTACATGAGCAAGACGGTCTCGCTCGACGAAGTGCTTCGCGCGAGCCACGACCAGTCAGAGCTCATGCGCATGATCGGTATCTCACCGGAGAACGACGGTAAGACGTCGCCGGCGATGGCCGCGGCGGCAGGTGGGCGAAGATAGATCAACACATCCGGAGACGGCGGGAAAGCCCGAAATGGCGGGAAAGCCCGAAACTTCGGGGAAGCCCGACACGGCGGATACGCCCGAAACGGCGGATACCCCCGAAACGATGGAAGAGCCCGAAATAACGGAATGCACGAAACGGCGGTGAGGATCGAACCTCATCGCCTTTTTCGTTTGAGTCGCGGTTTCGTAATTGCCCGGCCCTTCGGGCTCTCCCGCGGTCTCGGGCGTATCCGCCGTTTCGGGCTTTCCCGCCGTTTCGGGCTTTCCCGCCATTTCGGGCTTTCCCGCCGCTTCGGGCTTTCCCGCCGTTTCGGATTCACTCCGCCGTTCCAGCCGTCCGCCCAGCAAAGTTTTTTTCCGCATTCTCGCGCCCCGACACGCAGGGGTTTGGTGAGAAAACTTGCCACCTGTCCGCCGTAATCTTTCCAACCGAGAATCGTCATTTCACAGTGGGCCAGTACGCCCACGGGCGCCGTGTGCCCAACTGCACTGCCGAAGTCTTTCCGAGGTCTTATGCCGACGTTCACATACACTGCGCGCGCCATCAACGGCGACCTCAAGTCCGCGACCATCGACGCGCCCAGTCGCGACGATGTCATCAAGCAACTGCGTCAGCTCAAGCTGAACGTCGTCAAGATCGACGAAGGCACCGCCAATCGAAAGAAACGCGGCGGGTCGATCAAGATGCGCGACATCGTCATCTTCACGCGACAGTTCTCGACGATGATCAACGCCGGTCTGCCGCTCGTGCAGGCCCTCGACATCCTCGCGGCGCAGAGTGAAAACCCCGCGCTCAAGGAAGTCACGCGCCAGGTGATGTTCGACGTCGAATCCGGTAACACCGTCGCCGACGCGCTCCGCAAGCATCCGAAGGCGTTCAGCGATCTCTATGTGAACATGGTCGCCGCCGGTGAGGCGGGTGGTATTCTCGACACCATCCTCATGCGCCTCGCGGTGTTCATGGAAAAGAACGACGCCCTCGTCCGCAAGGTGAAGGGCGCCATGATCTACCCGGGCGTCATCATCAGCGTCGCGGCGATCGCGATCACCGTGCTGCTCGTGTTCGTCATCCCGACGTTCGAGAACATGTTCAACAGCGCCGGCATCGAGCTGCCGCTGCCGACACGTATCGTCATCGGGATGTCGCGTGCCTTGAAGAGTTATTGGTACCTCCTCATCGGCGCGGCCATCGGCCTCTTCGTCGCCATCAAGCGCTACTACGCCACGCCGGGCGGCAAGCTGAATATCGACCGTCTCATGCTGAAGATGCCCGTCCTCGGCGACGTGCTCCGCAAGTCGGCCGTGTCGCGCTTCACCCGAACGCTCGGTACGCTCATCTCGTCGGGCGTCTCGATTCTCGACGGTCTGGAGATTACCGCCAAGACGTCGGGCAACCGCGTCATTCAGGACGCGATCATGGAATCACGCGCGTCGATCGCCGGTGGTGAAACGATCGCCGCGCCGCTCAAGAAGTCCGCCGTCTTCCCGCCGATGGTGATCTCGATGATCGCGGTCGGCGAGCAGACCGGTGGTCTCGACGAAATGCTGACCAAGATCGCCGACTTCTACGATGAAGAGGTGGACGCGGCCGTTTCCGGCCTCCTCGCGCTCATGGAGCCCGTGATGATCGTCTTCCTCGGCGTAGTCGTCGGCGGCATGGTCGTCGCCATGTACCTCCCGATCTTCGATATGGTGAACGCGGCAGGCTGATGGCGTGAGCTCGAAGGGAGACGCGAAGAGGCCCCGGACTATCGGGGCCTCTTTGTCATTCGTCTCGTTCTGGAGTCGGAACTCCGATCGCACTTGCCATTGCGCCCCACACACGCCAAGCGAGTTCAGCCGCGCACCCTCGACAACACACCCCATACTCGTTTCGGCATGAGCCGGCAGTTGAATTATCAGATTCAAAATGTCACAACTCGGCCTCGCGCAACGCGGCGCCTTGAGCGAAATCCACTTCCGGGTTTCCTTTGACGGCCGAAGGCGACGCCTTCCGGGCGATCTCGACGCTGGGCCACCCGATCCTTGATCTTGGCGGAGGTGGGATATGAAGCGACTGCGCTATTCAGTCGTGGGGGGAACCGTGATGGCGGTGGCGGGCATCGCAACCGCACTGATGCTCGGCGTGAAGCGAACGGAGGCGGCGCCGGTCGGGTTGTCGCAAGCCGACCTGGATGTGATCGTGGCTCAAGCTGTCGCGAAAGCGGGAACGACGGCGAGCGGCTTCCGAGTCACTCCCACGGCGCATCCGACGCGGATGCAAATCGCCATCGTCGCCCGCGACGGCAAGCTCCTTCGTTTGTTCTCGATGACCGATGCATGGGTCGGCTCGATCGACATCGCGGTCGCCAAGGGTCGCACCGCGGCCTTCTTCTCGAGCGATCAAAACGCGCTGACGAGCCGGATCGTCGGTGTTGCCTCGCAACCGGGCGGTCCGCTCTGGGGAATCGGCAACTCCAATCAAATCGGCATCAGCGGCAGCCAGGAATTCCGGAATGGCATCATCACGTTCCCGGGGGGCGTGCCGCTGTATAAGGATGGGGTTCTCGTCGGCGGCATCGGCGTGAGCGGCGACGGCGTCGATCAGGACGAGACCGTGGCGTTCGCCGGCGCCATCGGCTTCGAGCCTCCGGCGGGTGTGAGTAGACTCGGCTTCTGACCCAAGAGACCGACGATCCGCCGTCGGGCGGCGGATCGTCGTCTCAGCGCGGTGCCGCCGCGCCACGACGCAGCCACGGACTCACCGGCGCAGGCATAAAGCGCCATCGCGCTACGTCGCTCTACGTATTTGGCTGGCCTGTGCCCCAGGGCATCGTTGATCGTAGTATCTCGATGGAGACCCTATGACCGTGAGACCCTGGTTCGATCACTACGACGCGGGCGTCGCGCACACACTCGTCCCGTATCCCGAACAGACGCTGCTCGATCTTCTCGCGGAGAACGCGCGAGCGCATCCCGATCATCCGATCACGTACATGAAAGGACGCGCGATGAGCTACGCCGAGCTCGATCGCCTGAGCGACGCGTGTGCGGCGGCGTTCGCCGCCCTTGGTGTTCGACCTGGGGATCGAGTGGCCATCGGACTTCCGAACATTCCGCAATTTCTCATCGCCGAGTTCGGAGCGTGGAAGGCGGGCGCCATCGTCTGTCCATTCAACCCGACCTACACCGATCACGAGCTGGAGGATGCGCTCCGAGCGACTGAAGCAGGATGGGTGATCGTCCTCAATCGTCACTACGAGAAGGTCAAACGCGTTCAGAGCCGCACGAACCTCGGCCGCGTCATCACGACGAACGTCAAGGAATTTCTTCCGCCGCTGCTCGCCGTCGCCTTCACGTTGCTCAAGGAAAAGAAGGCTGGCGACCGCATCACGCTGCGCGATGGTGACGTGCGGTTCAGCGAGCTGCTCGCGCGATATCGTGGCGTGGCGCCGCCGCCGGTGACGGTGAGCGCCGGCGATCCGGCCGTGATCCTGATGAGTGGCGGCACGACGGGCACGCCGAAGGGTGTCGTCGGCCGCCACGGCGGGATGACGATCGCCGGACGCCAACTGCAAGCGTGGCTTCGCCCGGCGATGAAAGAATGGACCGACACGATCATGTTGCCGCTGCCGCTCTTTCACACCTACGGCAACACGGGCGTGCAGGGTCTCGCCTTGATCAACCACAACCCGATCGTCCTCATCCCCGACCCTCGCGACATCGCGGATCTGCTCTCGGAGATCCAACGAACGAAGCCTGCGTTCATCTGCGCAGTCCCCACACTGCTGTCGGGAATCATGGCCCATCCGCGTACGAGCGCCGGCAAGGTGAGCTTCCGCTCGATCAAGTTGTGCTTCTCCGGCGCGGCGCCGCTGATGGCCGAGACGAAGCGGCGCTGGGAGCAGCTCACCGGCGGCGTCGTCGTCGAGGGTTACTCGTTGACCGAAGCCCAGATGGCGGTAATCGCGAACCCGGTGCTTGGCGAAAAGAAAATCGGATCAGTCGGCATGCCGCTCCCCGACGTCGACGTTCGGATCGTGGATCCTGACGCCGGCGATCGTGAGCTCGGAATCGGCGAGACGGGCGAGATCACAATCTCCGCGCCGCAGCTCATGGAGGGATACTGGCGTCGCGACGACGAAACCCGTCTCATGTTGCGCACGAACGCGGCGGGCAGGCGCGTGCTCTACACAGGCGACCTGGGCTACGTCGATACAGACGGGTACGTCTTTCTCGTCGATCGTAAGAAAGACCTCGTGAAAACGAGCGGCTACCAGGTGTGGCCACGCGAGGTGGAAGAGGTGATAACGAGCCATCCCGCCGTCGCCGAGTGCGGCGTCGCCGGACTGCCCGACGCTGCTCGCGGCGAAATCCTCAAAGCGTGGATCGTTCTGCGGCCGGGGATGTCGGTCACGCCCGACGAGCTCAAAGCGTTTTGTCGCGAGACGCTCGCTCCGTACAAGGTCCCGTCGCGCTGGGAGTTCGTCTCCGAGTTGCCGAAGTCTGCCATCGGAAAGGTCCTGCGGCGCAAGCTTCGCGAGCGCGAGCTCGATGGCTCGAAGCCGACCGTTGCCGTCATATCTTGATTGTGTCGAACGCTTCAGTTTCCGTGCTGTGGCCCGCGACGTGCCGATGAGCCCGCGGCTCAACCACACTCCCCATGCAAGCGGAACCGCTGCTGCAAGTCTCCGACGTCGTCAAAGAATTCATCAGTTTCATCGCGCTCTTCCTTGGCGCGGGCCCAATCGGTTTTCGCTACTTCGCACTCCGCGGCCGTAGCACCGACACCGACCGCGCGTTCTACGATGACGCCGCGAGACGCGCCGCGGCGATTGGTTTGGTCGGCGTGGTCATCGGGCTGGTGATGGCGTGGAGCGAGCTGCCTGATCTCGCCGCGCGTCGCCACGTCTCCGCGGGCGCGCTCCTCACGTCCGATCCGGCGACGATGATGCAGTTCGGCTTCCTGACGCTCGCCCTGATCGGGTACGCCCTGGCCGCCCTGCGCGGCGCTCTCGGTTGGCCCATCGCGGCGGTCGGGGTGATCGCCGGCGCCCTTCGCTTGGTCTTCCTCGGCCAGTGGTCGCGGCTGGTCAATCCGGTTCACTCGCTTGCCGCTGGTCTCTGGATCGGAACGTTGTTCGTGCTTGTCGTTGCGGGCCTGAGCTCTCTCTTCGCGCATGAACCGCGCGGCCGGCGCGGCCCGATCGCGGCGGACATGGTGAACAACTTTTCGCCACTCGCTCTCTCGATGGGCGGCGTCGTCGTCACGTTCGGCCTGATCACCGCCTGGCGGCACCTTCACGTGCTGTCGAATCTCTGGTCGACGCCCTACGGCTACGCTCTGATCGTCAAACTGCTTCTCGCCGCGACAGTGTTTTCGCTCGGCGCTTGGAACTGGCGCCGTCAACGCCCGACACTCGGTAGCGAGGACGCGAGCATCTCGATTCGTCGGTCGTCAATCGCCGAGCTGACCGTTGCCACTCTCGTCTTGATCGCCACCGCGATTGTAGTAAGTCTCCCCTCACCAAAAGCGTAGCCCCGACCTGCGAGGCCGCTCACGCCTGGTACCGGCGCGATGCTCCAGCGAATGAACTGCCGGGCCAACGCGGACACGCGCGGGCCAACGCGGGCTGGCCCGCGGCGCCACGAGCCAGGATGATTGAATGACGACCCTGGAAGGGTTCGAGCGGCGACGCGTCCCGGGGCAGTTCACAAAGATCAAAAGCCGTCGGTGCAATCTGCGTCCTGTCAGGGCGTTCAGCGCGCGATTCGCGATAAGGCGCTGACGAGTTGGGCACCGCCAGCGGTCGTGCTCAGTCAGTCCCGCTATTTGTCAGCTCCGCCGTCGTGGTTTGTTGTTGCGCAAGAAACTCTCTCACTCTCGGTATCACTTCTCGTCCGTAGAGTTCGATGCTTCTCATCGCCAGCTCATGGGGCATCGCCCCCGACGTGTACTTGAGATCGAACCTCACGGCACCGAGCAGCTTCACCGTCGCCGCGATCTTTCGCGCCACGCTTTCCGGCGATCCGACGTAGAGCGATCCTCGCTCCGCTTCTTGTTCGAACTCCGCGCGGCTCGTCGGCGGCCACCCTCGCTCCGCCCCGATGCGATCGCGCATCTCGCGGTAGTGCGGCCAAAGCTGCTCGCGCGCCTGGGCATCGGTCTCCGCGACATGCCCCGGTGAATGCACCCCGATCGGCAGCCGAGGAGCATCGAACTGCTGAAGCGCGCGATGGTAGAGTTCAACGTACGGCTTGAATCTTCTCGGATCGCCGCCGATGATGGCGAGCATGAGCGGCAGATGATAGCGCGCCGCGCGCACGACCGATTCCGGACTTCCCCCGACTCCGACCCACGTCGTCAGTTTTCCCGACTCGGTCGGCGGGTATACGCGAACCTGGTTGAGCTCCCCGCGCGTCTTGCCGCTCCATGTTACCAGCTCGCCTGTGCGGTTCGATTCGAGCAGCGCGGCGAAGAGCTCCAGCTTCTCCTCGAACAAAAGCTCGTACTGATCGAGCTTGTAGCCGAAGAGCGGAAAGGACTCGGTAAAAGATCCCCGGCCGAGAATGATCTCGGCGCGTCCATTCGACACGGCATCGAGCGTCGAGAAGCGCTGAAAGACGCGCACGGGATCGTCGGAGCTGAGCACCGTTACCGCCGTGCCGAGCTTGATCCGTTCGGTCTGGCCGGCGATCGCGGCGAGGACGATCTCCGGCGACGAGATCGAAAAGTCCGGACGGTGGTGCTCGCCAAGCCCAATGAAATAGATGCCGAGTTGATCGGCCAACACCGCTTCGGCGACGACGTTGCGAAGAACCTGCGCCTGTGGGAGGGGCTGGCCGTTTTCGCGCGTCACGTCGCCGAACGTGTCGAGGCCCAGTTCGATTTGCTCCATATGTGAAGTGTAGTGACGAGGGCTAGACGTCTTTGCCGACGCAGCAAAGGTTTTTTACTCTCGTGGGGCGTGGGAGGGTGACGCGCGTCGCAGCCGGGCGTCCAGCTTGGGGATCGACACCGAGCTCATGACGCCGCTGCGCTACGCCCTTCGCTCTCTGAAGCGGAGCCCGATTTTCACGGTGGTCGCGGTGCTCTCACTCGGGCTCGCGCTGGCCGTGAACACGACGATGTTCGCCCTCGTCGATTCCGCCCGGCATCCTTACATCCCGTACGATGAGCGACCCGTGTTTCGTGTGTCGTTCGTCGGCGGTGGAAGGCCGTGGCCTACGGCCATCGAGCGACTCGCGGCGCTGCAGAGCGGCCTCCTTTCCGCGGACTCGATCCTCGCATACAAACTCGCGCCGCGGCTCGTTCAGGCGGGGAACGAGTACGAGGATCAGTACGTCGCCGCCGTTCCGCCGCAGCTCTTCGACATGGTCGGCGTGCGGCCGATGTACGGCCGTACCCTGAACGCGGCCGACGAGCGTCGCGACGCGATGCCGGCGGCGGTCATCAGCTACACGCTGTGGAACAGATTCTTCCGCGGGCATCGTCCGGGCGAGCCGGTCTCGCTCATCGTCGGCCCCACGAATTTTCAAGTCGTCGGCGTCATGCCACGAGGGATGCACTTTCCGTGGAACACGGACGTCTGGATCCCGCTCTCGACGCTGCCGGCGGATTCCGCGATCCGCGCCCTCGGACCAATGCCGCTCATTCGGCTCAAGCCGGGTGTCACGCGGCAGGCAGCCGAAACGGAGCTCAGTCTGATTGCCACTCGGCTGAGCGCGACTTACGCGCGGGGGAAGCCGATCGGTGGTCGTCTCACGGCTCTTCGTGAAGTCGATCGTGAGCGCGGCCTCGACGGCTTCAGCAAGTACATGTTGACCGTCGTCATCGCCGTACTGCTCATCGCGTGCGGAAACCTTGGGACGATGCTGTTGGCGCGCGGCATCGCGCGTCGTCGCGAAATCGCGATCCGTGTCGCGCTCGGCGCCAGCCGTCGCGTGATCGTCGGTCAGGTGCTCACCGAGTGCGGTCTGGTGATCGGTGGCGGAATCGTCGTCGGCCTCATTCTCACCCTCTGGGCGACATATCTCCTTCCGCACTTTGCAACGCCGTATGTGCCAAGCATCGGGGACCTGCAGCCGGTCCCGAGTTGGCGTGTCTTCTCGTTCGCGGTCGTGGCGGCGTTGCTCACGTTGGTGCTCGCCGGCGCCTTGCCCGCCAAGCGCGCCGCGGCGACCGATCCCGCCGAGCCGATGAAGGAAGGCGCCGGCACGTCGACTGGACGAAACCGCGACCGCTACAACCCGCTCATCATTGTGGAGGTTGCCCTCTCGACCGCGCTGCTGATGAACGCCGGCCTATTCATCATTCTCATGGCGCGGTATACGCGGTTCGACTTCAGCTACGCGGCGAAGAACCTGCAGACGGTGTCGATCGACGTCGGCGGAAAAGCGATCGCGGCCGACTCGGACGTCGGACGATTCTTCGACGGCCTCGAGGTGCGAGCGGCCCATCTACCGGGCGCGCGGGCGGCGACAACATCCGGCTTCGTGATGCCCGACGGCCGAATCGTGTACGGAGAGGGCGGCGCCGGCGGGCTTCGTTGGCTCAATGTGAAAGGCTACACGACGGTCAGCCCGACGTACTTCCCGACGATGGGGATCCCGATCGTCGATGGCCGTGGCTTCGAACCGGGTGATCGCGGCAACAGCGCCACGGTAGTCGTCGTCGATGAACTCGCGGCTCGCGAGCTGTGGCCGGGCATCGCCAGTCCGGTCGGCCGAATGATCAAGCTCGGCGACATCAAGTCGAAGCAGCCATGGGTACGCGTGATCGGCGTCGCGCGCGCGACAGATCTCTTGCCCCGCAAGGATCGGGACCTGCCGTCCGAACCACAGATCTATGCGCTTTACGGACGCGACGTGAATCGTACGCGAAATCTCATCGTGCTCGGCGACGGCAAGGGCGGTCAGCCGGCGCAAGCCGCGTTGAGCCTCGCGATTCGCCGCGAGGTGGAATCGTCGGCGCCTTGGCTACGCGGACCGCGGGTGCGCCGATGGCTCGAAGGCTTCGAGAGCTCGCGAAATACGACCGCGTTCATCGCTTCGCTGTTCACCGCGTTCGGCGTGTTCGGTCTCGCGCTGTGTGCCGTCGGCTTCTATGGCGTGCTCGCCTACGTTGTCTCACGACGGCTGCGCGAGCTCGCAATGCGCGTGGCGCTCGGTGCTCGGCGGCGCGATCTCGTGCGAGTCGTGATCCGGGACGCGGCAGTGATGGCGCTCGCCGGCGTCGGCATCGGGGCGTTCCTTGCTCTCGGCGTCACCGAGCCCCTGGCCGAAGGCATGTTCACTCTGCGCTACGAGTTGGTGATCGCGCTCGTCGGCGCGGAGGCCGCGCTATTCATAACGGCAGTCGTTGCTTGTCTCGGACCGCTGAAGCAGGCCATCCGCGCCGATCCCGCCGAGGTGCTGCGGGCGAGCTGAGTAGTCGTCAGCGCAAATGCGCCGCCAGGGCGGGCACCGCGGTGCGCAGTTCCTTCGCGGCCAACGCCGCCATGAGCTCCGCGCCGAGCGGACGAAAGTGCGTGTTGTCCTCGACACCGTTCGGGTAGTTGGGATTCTCGCCGGGCTTGAGCTGTAGAAAGACCGCCCGCGAGGAGTCCGGGCCAAGCCGCGACAACGCGTCGCCGCTCGAGCGGTGCATGTCGATCAGCGCCACTTTGCGTTCGGCGGCGACAGCACGGACGAGGTCCGGGTACTCGCCGTGTGTATCGACGAGCTGTCCCGACTCACCGAATTTCCGTCGTCGCACCGGCGTGAGCAGCACCGGTGTCGCACCCTTCGAGCGAACGTCGTCGACCATCCGCGCGAGGTTCGCGCGGAAGTCCGCGGGGGGTGTATAGCGGTCGGTTTTTTCCGGGGACTCGTCGTTGTGGCCGAACTGAATGAAGACGTAGTCGCCCCGCTTCACGCTGTCGACTATCGCCTGCCAGCGATGTTCCGAGATGAACGTGCGCGTGCTGCGTCCGTTCATCGCCCGGTTCGCGATCCGAACTTCGCCGGCGCGAAAAAATTGGCCGAACGATTCTCCCCAGCCGGTTTCCGGTCGTTTGTCGGGCTGCTTTTCCGCCATCGTCGAATCGCCCGCCATCCAGATGGTGATTGGATCCGGAGCGAGCGCGAGCGACGGCGCGAGAATCAGCGCAAGTGAAACGCTGCGTAGCCGGGCGAGCGTCATCATGCGCCAAACATAGGCGAGGCCGGTCGTGCGCGCGCGATCGGACCGTCCGCTCCGTATTGACACCATTGTTGTACTAGTACTAGACTACCAGGCGCCGGCCCCCACTCGGCGCCAGGACCGGCGTAGACTTCTTCGGTGCCGCATCGAGGGTCGCGTCATGCGCGTCGGTGATTTCTCCGTCGAGGTAGTGCCGCATCACGAGGGACGGGTTCGCGAGCTCGAGTCCGGACAGGTTTTGGCGCGGCCGGGACAAGTGTACCGTCTTCGGCTCCGCAATCACGGGCCGCTGCGCGCGGTCGTGCGGGTCGACATCGACGGCAAGTCCGTCACGGACAGTGGCCTGGTGCTTCGGCCGTGGAGCGTGACGGAGCTCGAGCGTCCGCTTCGCGATGGTGAGCACGGGCGCTTCACCGTCATCGCCGAAGGAAACGAGCGCGTCTTCGGCCCCGATGGCGGACGCGATAACGAAGCGCTCGGTCTCATCAAGGCTGCTTTCAGACGAGAGCTGCCTTCTCCGCCGTCGAACGAGGATGACTTTGTCGACGACGCGCTTTCGTTCGACAGAATCGCGGGACGTTCCTTCGACCCCGAGCCGTCCCATCGCCCGTCGCGCTTTTCACGCGGATGGTCGCCGCCGATGAATGTGGCCGGCGCAGGAGCGCCGTCGCTCGATCGTATTCCGGCAGAGCAGCGTCGAATCGTCGAACAAGAGATCGAGGGGGCGGCGGGCACAGGCCTGAGCGGACACTCCGACCAGCAGTTCGTCCCGATTCACATGGGACCGCTCGAGGATGAGGCGACGATCATCGCGCTCCGAATCGTCATCGGGAGCGAGGAAGCGATCGCCGATGAAGCACCGCGACCGTTGCACTCGCAGCGCGTGCCGGAGCGGCCGGCCGCGCGCCCGTAGCCGATGCGCGCAGCTTCGACTTCCATCCGGCGTCGCGCCTTGCCGCCGCGCAGCTCCGATCCGCGCCGGGTCGCCGCGGAGCGCGCGGCAACCGACGAGCTCGAGACGTGGCGTGAGCGAGCCATCCCGATCGAGAACGCTCCGCTCGAGGCGGACGATCTCGTCCGGCTGCTTCGAGATTGCGTCGCCGCGCTCGGACTCGACCCGGCGATCGCGGCGGAGTTCACAGTGGCGACGGTGCACTACTATCGTCGAAAGGACATCATCGATCCGCCGGATGGCCGAACCGCGGCGGCGCGCTACGACGTGCGGCATGTGTGGCAAATTGCCGCGGCGCGATTGGCCGGTTATTTGGGTCTCGTGACGTTGGCTGAAGCGAGAAGCGCGATGCGCGGCATGGCCACGTCCGAGCTGCTCGCCTTCCTTGCCGCGCGCATCGTCGACGCGCGGGCGCGCGTTGCTGTTCGGGCCACCGCGCCGGCAAACGCGCGACCTTTGCACGCTCCCGCGCCACCATCGGCACGCCGCATTGGAATCGACGCGCTAATCATTCCACTCACCGGCGACGCGTGGTGCGTCGTCCCGCGCGATCATGCGGCGCATCGATCGCCCGACGCCGCGCGCGAGCTCGTGAGCACGCTCGCCGCCGCATTTCGTCTCGATCATTCACGCTGAGGTTCGCATGACCACGATGCACGTGCCCTACATCATCGAGCGTTCGCCACGGGGCGAGCGCACCTACGACATCTTCTCGCGCCTGCTGATGGATCGTATCGTCTTCCTCGGCACACCGGTGAACGACGACGTCGCGAACATCTTGATCGCGCAGCTGCTCTTCCTCGAGGCGGACGCGCCGGGCAAGGAGATTCAGCTCTACATCAACTCGCCCGGAGGCAGCGTGCCGTCGGGGTTGGCGATCTACGACACGATGCAGCACATCAGCTCACCCGTTGCGACGACGTGTGTCGGGATGGCCGCGAGCATGGGCTGCTTCCTGTTGGCCGCCGGAAAGAAGGGCAGACGCGCGGCGCTGCCGCACGCACGCATCATGATGCATCAACCGTCGGGCGGCGCCGCCGAGGGCTCGGCGTCCGACATCGAGATCGTGGCGAAAGAGATCTTGTACAACCGCGCCAAGCTCTTCGAGCTGCTTGGCAAGCATACGAGTCAGCCACTCGAGCGAATCGAACGCGAGTTCGAGCGCGACCGCTGGTTTTCGGCCGCCGAGGCGCGCCACTATGGGCTCATCGATACGGTGGTCGAGGAGGCCGGTGCGTTGAGCGCGGCGGTCGCCGCCACCCGTCACACGGAGCCGGCCCGCTGAGCGCTATCTGAACTTCCCGAACCCGAACCCGAACGCCACGTACTGACCGTTAAAGCCACCGCGCTCGACGGCCGGCGTGTCGAGCGCTCCGACTTGGCGGACGCCGAGCAGCAGGTAGCTCGTCATGTATTTGAACAGGCTGACCTCGACGCCCGCGGCCGGAGCGAAGTATGTCGCCGTCGACTCACCCTCGGTGCGATACTCGACGGCTCCGCTCGTCTCGCGATGTGTGTACTGATATGACGTCGTAAGCCCTCCGAACGCGACAGAAACCATCGGGTGGAGGATCGAGCTGTCGCGCCAACGTTTCTGAAGCTCGAAACCGCCCCAATCCGCGTGCAGTCCCGGATGGAATGTCTCGCTTCCGGACGCCAAGTAGCTCGTGGTTGGCGAATCCATGTGCGAGCCTCCAATGGCAGACAGCGTGTACGACGGCCAGCGACAGAAAGCGATCGCGATTCGAGCCTCGATGATCTGCTGTGACCGACCGTTCATGATCGCCGACCCGCCGTTCTCGTCCAAGTGCAGGGCAGCGACGCGCATGCTCGAGAACAACGTCCGGGGCGCAGGGGCGGGGCCCGTGCTCAAAGTGTCCTTCTTGCAGCCCGCGACGGCATTCGCCAGCGGCGCGGCAAGCAACAATAGCGAACAAAGGAGTCTCATCGTCGGGCCTCGTCGGGGCAGGGGGGACGCCGTGACGATATCGTCGGCTCGGCCAATCGACCGTACGTCATGTGACGTAGCGGGGCTCACCCGCTGCCGTAGGCGCAGCGGACGCGCATCTTTACCGCGGATGCGACACACATCATTTCGCGCGATCGCCGCGACAGCCCTGACGTTCGTCGTTGCCTGTTCGGGATCCGGCGGCATCAGCGCGCCGCCCGTCGTGACCCCGAAGCCCGACACGGCGCTACCGGTGATCACACGCGAGATGCGCGGTCTGTGGGTGGCAACCGTCGCGAACATCGACTGGCCGTCGCGAGCGGGACTGGCTGCCGACCAGCAGCGCGCCGAGCTCACCGACATCCTCGATCGCGCGGCGAGCCTCGGTCTCAATGCGATCGTTCTCCAAGTGCGATCGAATGCCGATGCGCTCTACAATTCGCCGTTCGAACCCTGGGCCTCGCAGCTGATGGGCACACAGGGGTTGGATCCGGGCTACGACCCGCTGAGTTTCGCCGTGTCCGAAGCGCACGCCCGGGGGCTGGAGCTTCACGCGTGGATCAACCCCTTTCGCGTCGGCAATGCGAATGACAGCTCCCGCTTCGCGCCGAACCACGTCTTTCGCCAGCGGCGGGATCTGGTCCGCGTCTACGGTGGATCGCTTTGGCTCGATCCAGGCGAGGCCGACGCGCAGGACCGCGTCATGCGCGCCGCGCTCGACATCGCCCAGCGCTACGACGTCGATGCCATTCACGCCGACGATTACTACTACCCCTACCCGGTTACCGATGCATCGGGCCGAGTGATCGACTTCCCCGACGACTCGACTTATGCGCGCGCCAACACCACGCTCTCACGAGCCGATTGGCGTCGCGCGAACATCGATCGCTTTGTCGAGCGACTCTATCGCGACCTGCACGTCGCGAAGCCCATGTTGAGGGTGGGAATCTCTCCATTCGGCATCTGGCGGCCCGGCTTTCCGAGCGGTGTTGCCGGGCTGGATGCATACGCGGCGATCTACGCTGACTCGCGCAAATGGCTGCAGCAGGGCTGGGTGTACTATCTGGCTCCGCAACTCTACTGGTCGATCGGCGCGCCGCAGCAGAGCTTCGCCGCCCTGCTCGATTGGTGGATGTCGCAGAACGCGATGGGCCGGCGAGTGTGGCCGGGTCTCGCCGCGTATCGCGTGGGCGATGGAACGTCGAGCGCGTACACGTCGTCGGAGATTCCAGATCAGATCAGGCTGACGCGATCGCATCAGGATGACGGACATCTGCTCTACAACACCACCGCAACGCTCAAGCGCTCTGGCGGGGCAGTGGCCTCGTCTCTCGCTCCGCTGTACCCGCAGCGGGCGCTCGTGCCGGCGTTTCCGTGGCTCGACGGAACTACTCCGGCAGCGCCAACACTGTCGATCAGTGGGAGATTGGTCCAATTCTCGGCGGGGAGCGCGGTGCCGGTCAGGTGGTGGGTCATTCGCGCCCGAATTGGCGATCAATGGACCACGAAGGTGGTCTTTGGCGACCAGCGCACGACGACGTTGGACGCCGAGCCGACGCGCGTCGTCGTCAACGCGGTCTCGGCGGCAGGCGTCGTGAGCTCCGACGCGAGCTGGCTACGGCCTTAGTTGTAAGCCTACTCGGCGGCGAGGGTCACGACGGGATCGACCGACGACGCTCGCCGAGCAGGCGCCAGGCACGCCGCGAGCGCGATCACGAGCAGCTCGAGCGCGCTCGCGCCAAGGGCGATCGGATCGATCGTTGAGATGCCGGCAACGAGACCGCGCACGACGCGCGACAGCAGTACCGACGCCGCCACGCCGAACACGATCCCAAACAGGCCGAGCGTCAACCCATCGCGCACAACGCTGCCGACGATAGTCCGTGGCGCCGCGCCGAGTGCGATGCGAATGCCGATCTCGCGGGTACGTCGCGCAATGTGATAC
>DATLPC010000227.1:0-2181 GCA_035535975.1 Gemmatimonadaceae bacterium
CGTCGTACGGCATCTCGCCGACGCACGCGACAGTCGGATGCTTCGCGCGCAAATCCAACACGAGTCGGCGCGTGCCTTCATGCATGTCGCCGTTCGTGCTGTTCACATGTCCGCCGGCGATGTCCAAGAAGTAGGCGTCGACGCGGTAACGCTCGATCATCTCGCTGATTCGTCCCGCGAGCCAATTCCGCCACGAGTCGACGCCCAAGTTCATGTACGCGAGCCAACCGTCCTGGTGACGATCGTTGTTCCAGTCCACCCAGTTCAAGTTGTACACGTCGCCATCGATCTTCGACGTCGCGCCGTCGGCGATAGTCGACCACGTCGAGAGTTTGCGGTTCGCCGCGTTGGTGCCGAACATCGGCATCACCTTGAAACCGAGCGCGCGGGTCTCGGTGATCAGTTTGCGAAATCCCGCCTCACCGCCCATTCGATCGGAGACACGATAGTTCGGATACTCCCAGTAATACCGGCCGTCCCACGCCGAGAGAAACAGCAACACCCGCTCGGCCGGGATTTGCGTGGCGATCCATCGCGACGTCTCGAGCATCTTCGCATAGTCGTTGAACATGAAGCCGGTGTAATGCATTCCATGAAGCGTCGTGACCAGCGCGACTCGTCGCATCCAGTCGGGTGCATCGGTGCGCGCCTCCCACTTGAGAATCGAGAACGCGCGCTCGATGTGCTTCATGTGTTGGTCGACCGCATCCTCCGCCGACCGGGCGCGTCCGAGCCGCCAGCGCGGCACCGTCACGCGCTTGTCGTTGCGCCAACCGTCGTGCTCGTAGATCGCCTCCACGCGATACGTCGAATCACCGGGGGCGAGATAAAAGCGTTTCGGCCTGACGCGATCGTCGAGCGACGAGACGAACACGACGTCGCCCAACGCCGGTTGAATCATCAGGAGCGGCGTGCTCATGCCGTTCGCCGAGCCCGGACCGTGTAGATCGCCGCCGCCAAACGGATATCCGGCCAGCATCTCGTTATCTCGAGTATCGGAGAATTGTCCCGCGCCGAACGAGACCTGGCCTCGCGGGATTCCACGCACGATCGACGTCACGGTCTTGATCGGCCGATCCATCTCGACCACCGTGTCCCACTCGATCGTCGGTCCGACTCGCTTGAGCGTCGCGACCAGTTTTCCCGGAGCGCGCTCCTGACCGCCGGCCCACACGAATCCGTCGCACGTCACTCGGAGCTCGTCGTCAGTCCCTTCGGCGCGCAGCTTGGTCCGGTCGAGTCCGTATGTGTTCTCGTCGGTAAAGACCAGGAAGCCGAAGCGCAGGTCGCCGAAAACGACGGATGGTTCTGGAAAATCGAAGCTGAACTTCATGAAGCCGCGGCCGCGCGGCGGGATGAAGATCTCGCTCGTCGACGTCAGCTCGACGATGTCGCCCGTTGCGTGGACGCCCGCCGCCGGGACGATGGGCGAAGGCTCTGGCGACGAAGTGTCCGTCTCGAGTGCGCCCAAAGGCACGAGCGCACCAGCGCCGACCGCGCCGACCGTCTTGAGCCAATCGCGACGGGAAATGTCATCATTCATGGTGAGGCCTCGGGCGGGATCGGTCGACGAGTATACTAGCGCCGGCCACGTTCGCCGCCAGAAGAACGCGTCTGCAAGCCGGCCGAATCAGGCGCCCGAGTCAACTCGCGCCTGGCCGCGCAGCATGGCATTATAGAGCAAGCCCCATCGGAGATTTTAGTGATTCGCACCCCATTCCCTCGTGGCGCCATCGTGGCGCTCATCTTCGGCGCGACGGTCGCCGGCGCTCAGACACAGCGATCGATGACGTTCCTCGACGCGCAAAACATGCGTCAGACGAGCGGCTTCGATCTCAGTCCGGACGGACGCTCCCTCCTCTACGCGCTCAGCGTTCCAGACTGGAACCAAGCGCGCCGACAAACCGATCTCTACATGGTCGCGGTCGATCGCGGTGTTCCGAGCGCGCGGCAACTCACATTCACGAAAGACAAGAATGAGACAAGCCCCAAGTGGTCGCGCGACGGTGCCTTCATAGCGTTTCTCTCCGATCGCGATGCGCCGACCGGCGCCGCGGGAGCGACCGGCGGACGAGGCGGTGCAGCCGCGCCGGGCGGCAATACGCGCAACCAGCTCTACGTCATGCGACTCGACGGCGGCGAGGCCAAACGGGTGACTGACGGGCGCGAAGGCGTATCGAA
>DATLPC010000228.1:0-11403 GCA_035535975.1 Gemmatimonadaceae bacterium
CTTCTGCGAAAGCGGAACTGTTCCTGTCAACGCCGTGCCGTTCCAGCAGTAGCCTGCGCGCGCGCACCGCGCGCCCGACTCACGCGCCGGTACGCGCGTCGCGTCCACGGCTGCGCCAGACGTCCGCGCCATACGGCCGCGGCATACGGCGCCGAGCGAGCGGGCCGGGCTGCCGCGGAGCGCGAGCCCAGTGCAATGCTGCCGGCAGTATCGGCAGCATTGGCCGGGCGGTCGCGCGGAGGGGCAGCCCGGTTCGCGAGCATCACGCGCGGAGCGAAATGAGCGCTACGGCTTGAGCCGCACCATGAACACGTTCAGGCGACCCTCGCCCACCTCGCCACCGGCGTAAGCGTGGGCGTGAACGGCGTCGACTTGATCGAGGTCGACAAGGTTCGCGAGCACGTTCTCATTGAAGCCGAATAGCTCACCGGCGCCAATTCGCCCGTGCAGCACGATATTGACGTGCTTGACGAAACCGGTCTCCCCCGACGACGCATGGAATGACAGCAGCACGGTGTCGCCGTCGATCATCGAGAGGCTCGTCACGCGCACCGTCTTTATCGTGTCGCCGGCCGAGTTGACGGTTTGCTGCTGGTTGCTTTTGACAATGCGTCCCGGCGGCGCGGGAAGATCGGGCGCGAGACCATTGGTGACGTTCCCGCGCGCGCGACCGCCCGCCGCGTTGGGGTCGTCCGTGCGGAATGCGACTCCGCGTTCGCCCGGCGCCGTCGACAGATCCCCGGCCAACACAATTCGGCTTCCGCCCCGGCCGCCCCGGCCACCGCCATTTGCGTTTACTTCGCGACGCTCGGAGACGCTCGTGATGTAGTCGCCGTTCGCGTCGAGCAGAATCGTCACCGTGTTGATCCCGGACGCCGCGACGAGCGCCTGGGGCTGATAGGCGACGAGCAGTGCACGCACCTCGGTCGCGGTGAGCGAATCGGCGGCAGTCGACGGATGAAGAACGGCGACGGGCCGCGGCGCGCGGACGGCGGCAGTCGTCACGGCCAGCGCGGCGACGACGAGGGTCGCGGCAACGAGTCGTGGATGGCGCGGGGCGATTGGTGTCATTGCTTTGATCCGTTTCTCGAGAAGTCCGTGTCGCTCGGCGAGCGACGCGCCGACCGGGACGCGGGCGCGCGGGCGCGCGCCGACGGTCAACAGAAGCTCGGTATATTCGCGGGCGCCCGTCGTCGCGCGCAGTACGCGTCGGTCGCAGTCCACCTCGATCGCCAGCCGAAGTCGTCGAACGATCGCCCACACGGCCGCGTTCCACGGGAAAACGACCGTGCAGAGAACGGCGACGACGAGAGTGAACGGGTCGCGCGCCGCGATGTGCTCCGACTCATGACGCAGCATCAGCGCGCGTGCCGGCGCGTCGAGGGTCAGCGCCCACTCCGGAACGACGATGCGCGGCCGGATCGCGCCAACGACCGCTGGACCCATGTCGCGCGAAATGAGCACCCGCTCGCCGTCGACGTCGGCGTCGCGCCAATCGCGGCGCCGCCGATGGATCGCGATCGCACCGCCGACGAGAAAGAGCAGATACACGAGGGATCCAGCGAGCCAAACGCGTCCCACATGCCGATCGAGTTTCGACAGCAATACGAGAAAACGAACGCGGAGTCGCGGAGTCTGACGAATGGCAATTGGCGCGGGCCTCGGAGACATGACGTTGACCGCCGTTACGGGCGTTGGCAGCAGCAGCGGCGCCGAAGGCGTACCGGGAGCACGCGTTCGGACGCCGACGATCGCCGGCGCCGCCAAAGCTCCGAGAAGCGCGAGCAACCAAACGAAGCGCGTGGCGACACGATATTGGAGTGCCAGCGCATCGAGGGCATACGCCGCCGCGGTGACGAGCGCCCCGATGAGCGTCGCGTACGCCATCCAGGTGAGCAGCATCAACGCTCCTTGGCTTTGGCCAGTCGGTCGTCGAGCAGCTTTCGCAACTTGCGGAGGTCGGCTTCGCTCAAGTTCCGCTCGCTCACGAGCTGCGTGAGCAACAGCTCGGGAGAGCCGCCGAAGATTTTGTCGAGCACGCGGGAGAGCGCGCTTCGGCCGGCGATCGTCGGCGTCACCGCGGGGAGATAGCGATGCGCCTTCCCTTCGGCGAGGTGGGTGACGAATCCCTTTTCTTCGAGCGTGCGCAGGACGGTGAGGACCGTCGTGTACGCGAAGCTATCGTCGAGCGCGTCGCGGACCTCGGCGACGGTGCCGGAACCGTTCCGCCACAGCACCGCCATCACATCGAGCTCGCGATCGGTGAACGAAACATCCATGGGCCCGGCCGCCTATCAACTAGAGTTCTAGTTGATGGTACGACCCGCCCTCGACGTTGTCAACTATTTTTTTAGTAGATCGTTCCCTAGCTCGCGGCCGACGCAGCGGCCGCGGCCTCGGCGGCCTGCTGTGCCGCCACGGCCGCCAGCTGGACGCCGGCTTGCGGTCCAGGCGCTCGCGTCGACGCGATGCTCAGCAGGCCGCGACCGAGCCCTTTGAGCTCATTGTGCCAAATGAAGTCGCCCGTCTGCGGGTCCAGCCGCCACACCTCTCCGCCGCTTGCCGCATAGAGCGATGCTCCATCCCACACGACGTAAACGAAACCGGCCGCCCTCACCTCGGTGCGCCAGATCTCGTAGCCGGTTTTCTCGTCGAGGGCGACCACTGCATTCTTGATTCCGACGAATACCAGGATCCTCGGATCGCGAGGCATCATATCTCCGTTCGTTCAGGAAGAGCCGGCGCGCGGCGCGCCAGCTTGATCGTCGCCACGCTCATGGCGCTGCCCATCGCTCCGGCGAGCGCGATGCTCAGCGGCGCGACGAGGAGGACCCGGCCGTAGGCGAGCGTCGCTGCAACAGTCAGCGCCGCGGTCGGAAGGCCGACGCCCAGAAACCCCCACAGCGCGACGCGAGACATCGACAGCGTCTCGAGCGTCTGCCGCCGTTCGCCGCGCGCGAAGAACAGGGAGAACAGCGTTCCGGCGAGCCCGCCCATCAGGAAAAACTCAATCGCGGCGATGACGAGCTGTCGGGCGCCGAGGTGAATGCCATGAGGGATCCCGACGGCCCATCGGCCGACGAGGAGCGTTGTCATGACGATCGAAAACGCGACCCCCCAGGTGGTCGCGATCCCCAGCAGTCCGCGGAGACGACGCAGGAACCCCATGCACTCCTCCCACTCGTTGCGCGTAACAGACGCGCTCTTTCAGACTAATACGAGTGGCGGGGGATTTGGTGCCAGGGTCGGCCTCGTCGAGGCCGGTGACCAAACCATTACGGAGTTACCGTAATCGATACAGTGGTCGCAACGAGTGTGTCGACGCCCGATCGCACGGTCAACCGGCCCGTTCCGGGCGACAGTCCCCTCGCCCGCACGAAGCCAAGCGACGTCGAGTCGATTTGAATGATCGTCGGCGTCTCGTTGCGCAGGAGCGGGGCCGGGCAGCCCTGCTCGACGGAGAGAGTGAAATTCACACTCTGGCCGACCGACATCGTGGCCGTCGAGGGCGAGGCGGCAGCGACCGCCCGACAACCGACGGGGTTCGAGCCCGCGAGCTCAGGGGCGCTGCTTACGTTGCAGGCAACGACGGCGACGACGCCGCAACAGAGGAAAATAGGCTTCATCGAGCGCATGCGTCGGCCTCCGCGAGCGTATACCGATGCGACGATCCCTTTCGCGGCGCGGTCACCACGCGGAACACGCCGCCCGCCGCGCCCTCGACGCGGCGACAATTTTCAGCACAGGTCCGGCAAGTTAGTTTGCCATCGGCAACAGCCGCCGCCCCCATGAAGATTCTTGCATCGCTGTTCATCGTCCTCGGGACCGCCGCCGCGGCACAGCCGGCCACGGCGCCGCGTTCCGGTAATCCCATTCTTCCGGGCTGGTACGCCGACCCGGAAGCGCACGTCTTCAACGGCCAGTATTGGATCTTCCCGACGTACTCCGCACCGTACGACCAGCAGACCTTCCTCGACGCCTTCTCCTCACGCGATCTCGTGACGTGGGAGAAGCACGCGCACGTCCTCGACGTCTCCGATATCTCGTGGGCGAAGCGCGCCGTGTGGGCGCCGTCGATCGTCGAGAAGGACGGCTGGTACTACCTCTTCTTCGGCGCAAACGACATCCAGAACGACCAGCAGCTGGGCGGCATCGGCGTCGCCCGCGCCCGCACGCCCGCGGGACCCTTCAAAGACTATCTCGGAAAGCCGCTGATCGACCGGTTCCACAACGGCGCGCAGCCCATCGACCAAATGGTATTCAAGGATCGTGACGGCTCGTACTACATCGTTTACGGCGGGTGGCGGCACTGCAACATCGCGAAGCTGAATCCGGACTTCACGGGATTCGTTCCCTTTCCCGACGGTAGCACGTTCAAGGAGATCACGCCGGCCGGCTACGTCGAGGGCGCGTTCATGCTGCTCAAGGACGGCAAATACTATTTCATGTGGTCCGAGGGTGGATGGACCGGCCCCAACTATGCCGTCGCCTACGCGGTCGGTTCGTCCCCGTTCGGACCGTTCGACCGAGTCGGAAAGATCCTGCAACAGGATTCAACTGTGGCCACCGGGGCCGGCCACCATTCCGTGCTTCAGTCGCCAGCCTCGGGCAATTGGTACATCGTGTACCATCGCCGTCCGCTTGGTGAGACCGACCGAAACCACCGGGTGGTGAGCATCGACATGTTGCGCTTCGATGAGCACAGCCTCATTCAACCGGTGAGAATCACGAAAGACGGAGTGCCGGCGGATCGACTGCCATGAAGGTGATAAGCCGATCAGGTTGGCAGGGTACTGATTAGAACCTTGGTCACGCCGAAGGCCCACGTCGACGCCCCGGTAAACATTGGCTTACCAACCATAGACATGGTCGTCATTGAGGTGATCGCCTTGCGCGCCGCACTTCGGCGAGGATGACCGTCACGTGATCGTTCGAGCTCGGGAACAAGCGATTGAGGTCGATGACACGCCGATCCAGTTTTGGATTTATGCGTTCTCGTTCGTCTTCGTCGGCGCGCTCTTCGTCGCGGGGCCGATCGCTCTGTTCCCGGATATCGATCGCATGCGCTGGTGGCTTCGCGTCGTCATCGCGACGGTCGGCGCCCTCTCGGTGAGCGTCGGGACGTGGATCCTCGTTGGCTCCCCGCGCTCGAAGATCGTCGCCGACACGAGCCAATCGCTGGTCCGCCTCGACCGCTGGGGCATTGGCCGGCGCGAACGCTTCGAGTGGGGAATCGGCGACCTCGTCGCCGTTCAGCTGAGCGAGCGTCGTGACGACGACGGCGATCGAGTCTTCCGACTGAGTCTCGTCGTTCGCGACGGACGGACCGTTCCGATGTCCGACGTCTGGCACCGCGGCCGCGAGCACATGGCCGAGGCGGCGCGCCGACTGGCCGATGTGACCGGCGCCCGCGCGGTCAACGCCGGCGAATCGGTTCGGCTCGATTCACGGCAGCGCGTCTACCCACGCGGCTAGCCGCGAGAGATCCGACGTCAGGTCGGGAATCGTCGGAAGCTTCACGGCGCCGGTGACCCGCCCGCCTGGCGGTACCCCAAGCGCGCCGAAGGCCAAGCCCACGGCATCCGCCGGCGACGCCGCGACCGGCATCCGAGGTAGTCCGGCGTCATTGAGAAAACTCCAATGGCCGAGATACACGACCGGTCGCCCCAGCTTCATCGCCAACGCGATCTCGGATAACGTCCCCGCCTCGCCGAATAGAGCGATGATCGCATCGGAGACGTAGGCATTCACGTAGTTGCGCCCGTCGCCCATTCCCGTCTCGACCGCGAACTCGGCGTCCGTCGGACCGGAGTGCGGTAAGACGCCGATCGAGTGTCCACCAGCCAGTCGCGCGCCGATGGCCGCGGCGCTCATCACGCCGCCACCACCACCGCACAGCACGACGCCGCCGGCGCGAGCGATGCCGCTCCCGACCTCGAACGCCTGCAGATAAACCGGCGAGTCATTGGCTACATGCCGTGACCCGCCGCCGACAACGCCGATGATCGCGCGGCGCACGGTCCCCCTCCCTTCCTGTGTCCACAAAACTATTCTGTGGGCCGGGGGAGGCGAACCGCCTAGCGTGCCACCGCGCTCGCGTCGCCGAGCGTCGACGTCCGCAAGAACTCCAACACCCGCCGATCGAGATAGTTGGAGATCTGCGTCGGAATACGCCGGCGCTGCGACGACGTGAGCAAACCGTTCGCGTGTGGAACGAGCGTGATCAGGTAGTCGACCGTCTTCTCTCGCGCCAAGACGTAGTCGTGGTAGGCGTCACCGTGGCTGAACGCCTCGGGCAACTTCTCGAACCTCGCGGCCACCGGCGTCCACACTGAATCGGCAAAGACGGAAAAGACGCGGGACAGCGTAGCGAGACTGTCTGCTTGAACGCGAGTCATGCCGAGCTGAGTCTGCTGGGTGAGCAGCATCGCCATCGGGTTCGGGATGGCGGCCGTCCCGAAATCCTTCAACGTCTGCGCATCGGCCCGATTCCCCGGGCGGCCGCGGCCGGCGTCGAGGCGTTGCGTGAGCAACTGCCGTTCGCGCGGTAGCCCGAGGTCGAATGCAATCGACAAGCTCATGAACGGGAGTACACGATTTGCCGACTCGCGCGGCCGTGTCGAGCCGAAGCGCTGGTTGACCTCGTACATGTACCGGCGTGCCACCGGGTCGAAGCCGCGCGCGAAGAGGAGATTCTCGTCCGGCGGAATGTTCTGCCCCCAGCCGCGAAGCTGCGCGGACCCATGTAGCGCGAGATCGACGACTCCCAACGGATTCGCCACCGTCAAGGCGACGGTCGTTCGTTTTGGGAGCCCGATCTTCCGTGGGTTGAACTTCAACTGCATCGCGTTGGCGACGATCCATGGCGCCCGGCAACTGGCGCGTTCGGCGAGTTGTCCAAGTTGCTTCGCGAGGCACGACCGCGCGCCGGGCGTGCCGGAGGCGAGCAGCTTGCCGATCGCATCGCCGGCCGGATCGCCGGACGACGGCGCGAAGACGAACGCGCGGTCATTGATCGCGCCATCGCCATTGATGTCGGACGCGATCATCGGCGTGAAACGGACGCCCGATTGCGCGCGAACCATCGTCGTCAGATAGAACAGATCGAAGATGGGAAAGTTGGTCCAGCGCAAATCAACGGTGTGACGCGGCGCCTGCGGTTGATCGCCCCACTGCGCCGCGAACGGATCGCCGACTGTGCTGGAGAAGCCGTAGTATTGCTCGCGGACGCCAAGCCACGAGTACGTGACGTCCCACTGGAGCTTGGAGCTCGCGGTGACCGGCTTGAGGTTGACACTCGCGGTACGCGCCTGAATGCCGAGGTCGGACTGCATCGCCCATACGCGATGGAACGCGGGCGACAGCTTGCCTGCTCCAGCGGCGATCGCTCCGGTGTTGACGACGATCGCCGACGGGTCGACGTACATGGGCCGCTGCGCCTCGCCGGCCAGCGAAAAGCGAGCGGCGCGCGTCACGTTGACGTCGACACTACCCGGTTGATGCATCCCATTCGATACGATCGCTTGAAGACCGAGCACGAACCGATTGTCCAGCACCGGCCCGGACCAATCGGCGGCTGCACGCAACGCGCGTGGTTCCTGAAATCCGGGAGTGAACAACGTTACGTTCGGTGATACCGCGCCGAACACCGTGCCGGCCGAGCCGTCGGCGCACGCGCTTGGAATCGAAGCGGGATCGGCGAGGAAGCCGTTCCAGTTCGCGGCCGGAACCGCGGCGCCGACGCAGCTCACCGTTCGCATCGACGATGGAAGCCCAGTCGTGCTCATCGCGGCCGCGGCGAATTGCGACGGCGCGACGTTCTGAAAGACACCGATCCCCGCGTGAATCACCGCCTGCGGCGGACGCGCCGCGCCCGGCGCGTAGGCGATCTGCGGCGACTTTCCATAAGCCCACTGCATTCCAATCCGTGGGCTGACGTAGACGCGACTCGGCAATTCGTCGTTCGGCAGGCCGAATGCCGCCGTCACCGCGGGATTGGACGCGGGCGTCGTGAAAAAATGGTTACCGTCGAAGCGAACGCCGTATTGGACTTGCATTTCCGGCAACGGCCGCCAGTAGTCGCCCACCGATAGCGCACTGACGATTTGTCGTCCTGTCTGGCGCGCTGACGACAACGTCCTCGTGAAGCTCGCCGGAACGCCGGCGTCGAGATCAGCGAGGGAATTGAATTGGTAGGTTCCGTTCAGTCCCTGGCCCAACTCGCTGCTGAACTGGTCGCGCGCAACCGTCGACGACAACCGGATCGTATGGGTGTTGTCGAGGCTGAACCAACTCAGTTGATTGTTGATCTGAACGGTGCGACTGCTCGTCGTCGAGCGGACGGCGTTGCCGCCGAACGAAAGCGTGCGAACCGACGAGCCACCGTCGGGGAGGATGGATGTGACACGCACCGCGCCCTCGGGAATGGCTTCGAATGGGTCGACGGCGGCGGACTGCGCGGCAATACCCAACGTCGTCTTCGACAACACGCCGAACCAGAAATAGTTCGTGTGGACGAGGGACGCGTTCGCTCCCCAGAAGGTGGTCTTGTCGGCATGGCTCGGCGTGGTGAGGAGCAACGTGCCACGATCGACTGGTCGCGATCGACGAACGTCGCCCGCGGCGCCGACGGTGAATGAATGACCGGTCCCCGACGCACTCGGCATGACGTCGAAGTTCACGAGCCCCTGCGCGACGTCCTGTGTCTGCGTGCTGGACGCACCGTCGAGCGTCACCGGCAATCCTTGCTGACCGAGGACAGCCAACAGTCGCTGTGCCGAATCTCTCGCGACGCCGGCGGTACTCAGTCCGAGCGATGTGGCATCGACGAGCGATTGAGCATCCTTGAATCGGCGGCCGACGTTATACGCCGTGTTGTAGAACACCTGGTCGACGCTGATCGGACCAGCGGCATTTCCGCCAACGCGGACATTGGTGTATTTGTCGCCCGCCGCCGTCGCGGCCTGATCGCCCCACTCGAAAGGCGGAGCGATGTTCGCATTCGTGATCGCGCGGCGCGAGAAATTGGAACCCGGGATGGTGAGGATCGTGATCTGCGCGCCGCTGAAGCCTCCCTTCGATACGTCGAATGGATAGGCGTTGATCGAGGTCGTCGCGAGCACATCTGGTGGAAGCGCGCTGATGCCCGAGCCGAGCCCGTTGAACGTGAGATTGTTCTGGTCGCCCGACAGTCCGAGCACAGAGTACATGTCCGGCGCACCGTTCAGCCCGGGCACGAGCTGAAAGCCGGCCGCGGCGGCCATCGCGGCCAAATTTCCCGCTTGGTCGGGTGACAGATCGGTGTTCGTGAGCGGTCGGTCGCCGCCTCCGGCGTCCGCCTCCTTCCCGTTTCGATTCGGCAGTGCGCGTTCCCGCTGGCCCGTCACCGTCACCGCATCGAGCGCGATGATCGCCGAGGAAAGCCGCGCGTCGGCAATCAGTACCTCTTCATCGCCGATCTTCTTCACCTCGAAGCGCTTGAGCTGAAAGCCCAGCCTGCGCATCTCCAGCCAGTAGTCGCCTTCACCGTTGATGAAGACGATCGTGAAGCGGCCGCCTTTGTCCGTCGTCGCGATCTTGGTGACTCGCCCCTGGTAGGAGCTCGCCTTGACCTCGACGCCTTGCACCGGATGTGACTCGAAGTCAGTCACTCGACCGCGAATGATGTCGGTCGATACCTGCGCGCATGCGCCGCGCGCCGCCGCGGCGAGCACCGCGGCGAAGATGCATGCTTGGCGCACGGCTATCGCTCTGCTTTCGGCTCGAGCCTGACGCGCTCGAGATAGAATCCGTTGGCTCGATCGCCGCTCTGCAGGTAGATGACGCCCTTGCCGAAGCCGGCGATCGAACGTCCCTCGGGCATACGTACCCGCTCGAACAGACCCTTCTTCGGATTGACGACGTCGTACACGAGCTCACCATGCTTCGACTGCGCGGTGGTCGTCGTGAGAATCCACAGATTGCCGTCGAGATCCGCGATTGCCGAGTTCTCCCGGATCGGTGGGTAGTAGTCGGGTATCTCGGAGAGCGGTACGGAGATCATGTGTTGGATGCTTCCGCCCTGTGACGAGCCAGGCTCGCCATTACCGCCGCCGGAGCGGCCACGCCCTTGCGACGGATCACCGCCTCCGCCGTCACCGCGGCCATTCGTCGCCGGCCCGGCGTTTCGCTTGTTGCGGATCGTCATCAGCGAATCCCAGACGACTTTCGCCGAGTCGGCGAGCTTTTGCTTGTCCTCGTCGGTGAGACGCTTCCAGTCGAAGGGAAGTTTGGGGGTCGACGACTTGCTTCCATCCTGCAGAATCCAATCGACGTGATAGTCGCGACCGCGGACGAAGGCGATGGTTCCGTCGGACAACACCGTCCACGAGTCAACCGTCGGCACCGGCTGGATGATCGTGGTGACGACGCGTTTACCGTCTTCGGGTGGATCGTTGCGGTTGCGGCCGCCGTCGTGATGAACGGCGCCGACGATGTCGACCGTTCGGGACTCGAGATCGGCACGCACGATCAACGTCGAATCGGCGACGAGGCCGCCGGCACGCACAGCCGTCCCCGCTCTTCCGAGTAGCCGACCTCTCTGATCCATCGCTTGCGGCGCCGGGAAGGGCTGCGGGAACGGCACCCAACCGTCTTCCCATTGCGGCATCGCGAGCGCCCGAACGAAGTGTCCGTCCCGGTCGAGCACCAACGCCTCGCGATCGACAATCCTTGTCATCAAGGTCGAATCGCCGAGATACGAAACGATCCTCGACGGCCGCGGGCCATAGCTGTTCGTGGTTCCCGGCGTCGAGTCCAGCGCGACGACCGCCGTCGCGAGAGACGGGTCGAAGATCTTGAGCTGGCGATAGCCTGCATCGTTTACCAGCAGTCGTTGACCGGGCAGCTCGCGAACGCCAAGGACGGCGCCGAGCGTTGTCCCGGTGCGCGCCAGCGGAGCCGAAACGCTAAAGATCGGAACGCCGCTCTGTGGTTTCTGTGGCGCTTGACCGGTTGCCGTGACGGCGCCGCAGGCGAGTGCGGACAGCGCATTTCGCACCGGCGCGGCCTTGAGTAGCGACAGACAGGAACTGCGCGGCGGCGTGCCTACGCTCTTCGCGTCGACTTCCACGCGGGCGACATTGGCTTCCATGCTGTCCACCTCCTTTCTCGCGGCGTCGAACGCCGCTTTCGTGGTCTGTCCGGCGGCGAAAGCGCGCCGCAGCGAGTCATAGTTCGCTCGCGCAATGGCGAGGCGTGAGTCGGCGAACTGCCTGGTCGTTGCGATCGAGGTTGCGATCGCCTCGCGCTGGCTCATCGCCAATGCCTCGGCCGACGCCGAGCCGGTGTTCGCGCCGAGCACGAGCCCGAGCGTGAGCGCGATGACCGCTCCCGCCGCGATACCGATGATCACGCCGAGCCGGC
>DATLPC010000229.1:0-3815 GCA_035535975.1 Gemmatimonadaceae bacterium
GCGCGCACGCGCGCATCGTTGCTCGTGAACGCACCGTCGCGAAAGACGGGATCGCCGAACAGGTTCGTCGTGGCCATCGGGACTTTCATTCCGGTGTCGTTCAGCGCCGCCTTGAAGTCGCGCACGATCCGGTCGCGCGCGGAGGCCGACGCGTCGCGCGGCACGAGATCGTCGTCGTGCAGGTTCACGCCGTACGCGCCAAGCTCGGCGAGCTGCCGGACGATTCGCGTAGGAGGAATCGGCGCGCGCACGGGATCTCCGAACGGATCGCGGCCGATGTATCCGACCGTCCAGAGGCCGAACGTGAAATGGTGCTCGGGGCGGGGCGTGTAGTCGGCAGTCATGGGCGCTCGAGAATCGTCTAATAGATCGCCGGGCACCGCGGCTTGTCGCGATTGGCCGGACAGCGGAGACTTTCGTAGAACGAAAGCGGATGCAGCGGCGGATCGTACCCGGACGGAATGGGCAGGCGCGAGAAAGTCTGGAAGTACGACAGCGCCGCGTCGCGCCACCAGCGCGCTTCGTGCTCCTGGATCACCAGGAAAGAATCGACGGCCGCGAAGCGCTGCCGGTCGATGGCGCCGCGGACGCGCTGCCACCCCCGCTCCATCGAGCGAACGGTGTCGACGCCGGCGGTGTAGTGGCGCACCAGCTCCTCCCAGAGCGTGCGGCCCGAATGGAGTCGCTCGTCCCACCGCACGTGGTGAAACCAGAGCAGAAGATTCTCCGGCACCGAATCGCGACTCGCGAACACGTCGCGAACGGGCGGGGAGTACTGCGCGACCGCGTCGCTCCCCGTCGCCGTGCGATCGAACCCCAGGCCCACGGTGTCGGCGCGATGAAAGTACGACGGCGTCTGGTCGGGGCGCGCGACTCTGGCCCACGGTCCTGGACCGTAATGGTGCCCCGTGGCCATGATGTGCGCGAGGCCGAGCGGTGTCATGTAGTTCACCACCGCCTCGCGCGACACGAGCATCATGTGCTCGATGCCGGAGATTACTCGTGGGTCGTTCGAGAAAGTCATGCGGATCCAGTCGTCGGCGATGTCGGTGGACGATGCCATCGGATCCCAGGCCAGCCGCCCGAAGGCGTACCAGTTGGCCTGATTGAACTGTGAGCCCGTCCAATCGAGATCAGTACCGATGTTCGCGACGCCGGCGATGCCCGTGAGCCGGTGCCCATCGAGCGACCCGTCGATCACCTTCGCCACGGTCGAGCCTTTGCCTCTGGCGTACGTGTCCGACTGGAGCACCTCCTCGAACAACGAGCCGAGATAGACGAGGTGCGTGTCCTGCCCGAGGTATTCCTTGGTGATTTGAAATTCCATCATCAGAGGCGTCTTTGGCATGGCGCCAAAAAGCGGATGGAAGGGCTCGCGCGGCTGAAAGTCGAGCGGCCCGTTCTTGACCTGAACGAGCACGTTGTCGTGGAACGCGCCGTCGAGCGGCTTGAACTCCTCGTACGCCTGCTTCACGCGATCGGCCGGTATCGCGCTGCTGTACACGAAGGCGCGCCACATCACCACGCCGCCGTGAGGCGCGACGGCATCGGCGAGCATGTTGGCGCCGTCGGCGTGCGTCCGCCCGTAGTCCTGGGGACCAGGCTGGCCCTCGGAGTTGGCCTTGACCAGGAACCCGCCGAAGTCCGGGACGAAGTGGTAGATCTCGTCGGCCTTGTCCTTCCACCAGGCGCGCACCGCCGAATCGAGCGGATCGGCCGTCTTCAACCCGCCCAGCTCGATCGGCGCGCTGTAGCGCGCGGTGAGGTACACGCGAATGCCGTAGGGGCGGAAGACGTTCGCGAGCGCGGCGACCTTGGCGAGGTACTCCGGCGTGAGCACTCTCGCATTCGCGTTCACGTTGGTGAGCACGGCCCCGTTGATGCCGAGCGATGCGTTGGCGCGCGCGTAGTCGCGGTAGCGCGGCGAGAGCGAATCGGGCAATCGCGCCCAGTCCCAGAGTGATCGTCCCGCGTAACCACGCTCGACGGTGCGGTCGAGATTGTCCCAGTGGTCGAGCAGGCGGAGGCCGATCCGCGGCTGTGCCTCGACCGCCACGTGCGCGAGCGGCCGGCTCGTCTGAATCTCGCGGAGCAGTCGGAAGGCGCCGTAGAGTGCGCCGACGTCGGAGTTTCCGGCGACGACGATCACGTGCTTGCCCTGCACGGTCGTCGCGCGCACGAGATAGCCACCGTCGCCGAGGCGCATGAGATCCGGCGCGACCGACGATTGCGTGACGAGACCCAACCGCTTTCCGCTCCCGACGAGAATCGAACCGTCGCTCAGGTTCCTGGCGATGGTGAGCGGGCGACCGAGTAGTGCCGCCAGACCGCGAGTGAGCTCGTCGCGCGCCGCCCGGAGCGTCGGCGAATCACCATCTACCACGAGCGCGCGAGCGGTCGCTCGATACTCGGCGAGGCGCGCACGATCGGTCACCAGCCGGTAGCGCAGCCATAGATCGTACCCGTCTTCGTTTGGCGGCGACGGCGATTGTCCAATCGCCGATCGAGCGAGCACGAGCGACGTCGCGATCAGTCGCCGGCATGTGGCGCCGCGGAGGACGATCCGTGGCAGCACGGCGGGTCAGGCGGGGATGTTTGGCGTGCGCTCGTCGAGGGGATCGGCCCAGCGCTGATTCGGGATCAGCGGCGCCCAACCCGGCCGGAGCGGGTCCTGATCGTACGGATACGACCCGAGCCGAAGGAAGTTCTCATGATACTCGGCGACCCGATCACGATCGAGCTTCACTCCGAGACCCGGCGACGTGGGCACCGCGATGCTGCCGTGACAGTACTCGAACTTGCCACCCTGGATGACGTCGTCGGTCAGATGATGGTAGTGCGCATCGGCGGCGAAGGTGAGGTTCGGCAGCACGGCCCCGAGATGGAGCATCGTGGCGAGCTGGATCCCGAGCTCACCCGACGAGTGCACCGCGACGCCAAGCTGGAACGTCTCGCACACGCCGGCCGCCTTGAGACACGAGCGAATGCCGCCCCAGAAGGTGGTGTCGAGCAGAATCACGTCCACCGCGGTCTCGCGCACGTTCGTGGCGAGCTGCTCGAAGTTGACGACGACGGTGTTGGTGGCGAGTGGAACGCGCAGCTTTTCGCGCGCGCGCCGCATGCCTTGCAGCCCGAAGCACGGATCCTCGAGATAATCGTTGTTCAATCCTTCGATCGCATGGCCGAAGCGAATGGTCTGCTCGGTCGACCACACGCCGTTCGGATCGAACCGAATGCGGTCGCCTGGAAACGCTTCGCCGATGGCGCGATAGCACTCGAGCTCATAATCGGGGGAAAAGACGCCACCCTTGAGCTTGTGCGTCCTGAAGCCGTGCGCCTGCCTGAGGGCGCGTGCCTCGGCGACGAGCTGATCGACGGTGCGGACCTCGCCGGTTCCATCAGCGCAGTTGGGATATCGAAAGAAGAGGTAGGACGCGAACGGCACGTGATCGCGCAGCGCACCGCCCAGCATTTCCGAAACGGGAACGCCCCAAGCCTGGCCCAGAATGTCGAGGCAGGCAAACTCGAGCGCGGCCACGAGCTGCGTGCGCTGGTTGTACAGCGATGCGGTCGGGTTGGCGATCCGGAAGCGCAACTCCTCGAGGCGCGCCGGATCATGGCCAAGGACATATGGCTTGAGAGCGTTGAACGCGGACACCGCGCTCTCTCCACCACCGCCCATCTCGCCGAGACCGATCAGCCCGTTATCAGTCTCGACCTCCACGATCGTGCGCACGAAGCGACCCCAGTGGCAACCGTTCGCATGGCGAAGCGGTGCCGCGAGCGGGACGCTCACGGGGGTCGCCCGGATATCG
>DATLPC010000230.1:0-54774 GCA_035535975.1 Gemmatimonadaceae bacterium
TGCGCTACGCCGGCGAATCATTCCTTCAAAACAACAGCGACACGCACTTCGTCCTCCCGGCGGCGACGACGCTCGACCTCAGCGCATCGCTGCACGAACCTGGCTTCGACCTCCTCTTTCGCGCCAACAACGTGCTGGACAGCCGGAAGTACGGCAGCGGCTACGCGAGCAGCGACGGCCCGGCGTACTACGTGCTGCCGCCGAGGAACTTCTTTATCACGGTGAAGTTGGGGATGTAACGCGGGCGTGGGGGCGTGTGAGCGACACTAGCACGCATCCTGCCGCCTTGGCCCCGAGCCCTCAAACGGAGAAGCCCATGGCCGACAGCCGGCGGCATGACATCGAGATCGCGCACGACACGGGTGACGATCAGGCGCACGACGATCTACAGGAGTGCGTCGAGGAGTGCCTCAACTGCCACGCGGTCTGCACGTTGACGCTGCAGCACTGCATCGCGAGCGGCGGCGAGAACACCGAAGTCAACCTCGTCGGTGTGCTGCTCGACTGCGCCGAGCTGTGCCAGACCAGCGCGAACTTCATGCTGCGCGGCTCGCCATACCACGTCATCACGTGCGGCGCGTGCGCCGAGCTCTGCCGCGCATGTGAAGAGGCGTGCCGAGCTCATGCCGGCGATGAGCAGTTGGCGCATTGCGCGGATGTGTGCGCTTCTTGCGCTGACAGCTGTGACCGCATGGCGCGGATGGGGAGCGACGAGTAGGTGGTGGGGTATCAAGAAACATGAGAACACTCATGCGTTATTCACGGCTCGCCGCGGCGATCTCGTTGCTCGCCGCCGCGCCGGCGTTCGCGCAGGTCCGTGTTTCTGAGCGCGGCCAACCCAAGACGCCGTTCAGCACGGTCGACTTCGGACGCCTGCGTTGGCTCGAGGGGAGCTGGGTTGGCACGGCGAGCGGCGAGCAGACGCTTTACGAGCGTTATCACATCTCGAGCGATTCGACGATCGACGTCACCTATTATCGTGACTCTGCGTTCACGCAGACCGCGGGAACCGGACGCGTGTACCTCGCGGCGGGCCGCGTTTATCACTCGTTTGGCCCCGGTCGTTGGGGGGCCACTCAGGTAGACAGCGCGGGTGCGTACTTCGTCCCGCAGGTGAACGCACACAACACGTTTACCTGGTCGGTCGTGTCGCCCGATGAATGGACGGCAACGATGCGGACGGGACTCAGCGGTCACGAACGAATCACCGTTTACCGAATGCGGCGCGTCGGCGAACGGCGGTAGGCCGCCCTCTTGCACTAGGTCGCGGTGATGTCTGACCGCGAAGATGCGACTGCGGTGGGGCGCGAGCCCGCGGACGACGAGCGTCGAGGCTCTGACGATCGACGGAGCAAGCCCTCGTCCGGCCGCCGAGTTCGTCGCGACCCGCTGCGAACGTTGCTCGGCATCGCCAGCCGCGACGTCCTGATCATTTTCGTATGCCTCGCCGCGATCATCGTTGTCGTGCGGTACATGCATCCGATCTTCGCGAACCAGCCGACGGTCGCGCAGCAGATCACGCAAAAAGTCCCGATGACGAAAGCGGTGCTCGCACCGACGCCCGCCGACACCGACAAGTTCGCGCAACTGCTCAAGTCGCCCCAGTTCGAGACCGACCGCAAAACGTTCGCGGCGAGTTTGGTGAAGACGGGACGAATGAATCAGGCGCGGGCGGACTCCATTTCCTACTACGCGGTCCGCGAATCATATCGCTACGGAATTCCACCGGCGGTGGTCTTCGGCGTCATGCTGACGGAAAACGCGATGTTCGTGAGTAGCGCGATGTCGAACGTGGGCGCGGTCGGACTGATGCAGGTCTATCCAAAAGTCTGGCTGAAGGAGCTGCGCGGCAAATTCGGCTCCGACCTGGCCGCCGATTCGACGAATTTGAAATACGGGATCTATATCCTCAGCAAGTACATCAAGCACTCGTCCGATTCGGGCGGTGTCGCTGCCGGGGAGTTGAGCAAAGGACTGCTTCGCTACAACGGCTGCGTTCGGGGCACCAACACACCGAACTGCCGAAACTATCCGTCGAAAGTGAAGACCTACGTCGAGAAGCAGGGCGGCTCGATCTGCGGCGACAAGGGATTCTACGACTGTATCGCCAGGCCGTTCATCGCCGGATTGTTCGGGCGAGGATTGCTCGCCAATCGATCGCCGGACTCCGCCAACACCAAGTAGCAGTCCGGCCGCCGAGTCACACGCGTAGCACGACCTTCCCAAACGACGCGTTTCCCGCGACGCGCTCGTGAGCGGCGCCCGCCTCGGCGAGATCGAACACACTGTCGATCGTCGGCGCCAGCGCGCCGCTCTCGAGCAGCGGGACGACTTCCGCTGCGAACGCAGCTGTCGCGGCGCGCTTCTCATCGAGCGAGCGCGATCGCAGCACCGTGCCGCGAAGCATGAGGCGCTTGCCGAGCACCATTCCGGTCGGAATGGTAGACTGACGACCCGCTACGGTTCCGATGAGCATGATTCGGCCTCGCAGCCCCGACGCGCGAATGCTCGCGCCGACGTAGTCGCCGCCGACCAGATCGAGCGTGACGTCGATTCCCTTGCCCGACGTCCAGCGCTCGCAAGCCGGCACGAGCGCCTCGACATCATTCTCGATGACGACGCCGTCGACGAGCCCGTATCGCTTGGCCTTCTCCACTTTCTCGGCGGTGCGCGCGGTGCCATACGGTCGTGCGTTCCACGCGGCCGCGATTTGCGAGCCCGCCAGGCCGACGCCGCTACCCACCGCGTGAATGAGCACCGACTCACCCCGCTGCACCCGCGCCTGGACGACGAGCGCGTCGTGCGCGGTGATGAACGCCTCCGGTACAGCGCCGGCTTCCTTCCAGTCGAGCCGGTCCGGAATCCGCGCCACGGTCTCGGCGTCCACGGCAAGGAATTCGGCATATGCGCCGCCACCGGTGATTCCGAAGACGCGATCCCCCTCTTTCCACGGGGTCACACCCGGACTGACGGCCGCGACCTCTCCGGCGTACTCGAGCCCCGGAATGTCCGTCGGCGCTCCCGGCGGCGCCGGGTACAGCCCCTGGCGTTGGAGAAGGTCGGCACGATTGACGGCGGACATTCGGACGCGCACAAGAATCTCGCCGGCGCGCGGAATCGGCGTCGGCCGCTCTTGCACCTCCAAGACTTCCGGCCCGCCCGGCCGGGTGATGACGACAGCGCGCATTGGTCGATCCCTCGGTGTCAGGGAACGATCGCGGGCGCGCTGACGAGCACCGCCGGCACGTTCAACTCGCGCATCAATGCGTTGAACGCCGCGAGTTCGCTCGACTCGATGCCGCGGAGTCGCGCGAGCTGCGCATCGACCTTCGGCGCGATGTCACGATAGATCGCCCCTTCCTGCTGCGTCGGCGCCATGTCGGCGCTCTGCACCATCCCCGCCAGCGACAGCAGCATGTTGTAATAACGCACCGGATAGTGGAGCGTGATCTGATCGGCGTGCGAATGGATCTCGACCAGCGAATCGCGGACGGCGTCGAGCTTTTCCTGGAGCGGTTTGGCCGCGTCGGCGATCCGTTTCGCGTACGACTGTCCCTTCGCCGCGGACATGCGCTCATCGAGCGCGCGCTCGATTCCCAGAATCCGCGTCACCGCGTCCGACAGCTCATTGGTCTTCGTCTGTACGTCGAGCGCGAGCTTGAGCTGCGCGTCGTAGTCGGCTTGCGTGGTGGAGAGACGCGGATCGCCGCGTACGACGAAGGGCTGCGAATACGTTTGCCCTTTCGCGATGAGACGAACGGTGTACCGCCCCGGCGCGACGAACGGACCTTTCGTCGAGCCTTCGTCGTTCACGACGTCCTTCACCTCCCGCGTGTCGGGATATCGAAGATCCCACACAAAGCGATTCAGGCCGAAGCGCGCGGTGACGAGCGAATCGCTCGGCACGAACGCCAGCGTATCGTCTTGCAGCTCGCGTGTCCCGCGCGGCTTGTTCGACATCGTGTCGCTCGGCTGCTTTCCGGGAACCCGGCCCGCCCCCTGCGCGCCCGACGAGTCGGATCGCATGCGCGCGAACGCCGCGGACTTCACGGAATCGGCCGCCGCCTCGCTCGAGAAATGGCGAATCACTTTGCCGTTTGCGTCGAGGAACTCGAGACGCACGCTGTCCCTGGGGTCGAGTGCGGCTTTGAGCCAGTAGTCGACGATCACGCCGGCCGGCGGATTTTCGCCGGCGCTGTTCGTCAGCGCGTGTCCGCCGGAAAAGCGGACCGCGGTGTCCGGCGCGAAGAGAAATGTTGTCGCCGCGCGCACGTCGGTCGATAGCGCGCGCAATGGGCTGATGTCGTCGAGCACCCACATGGCGCGGCCGTGAGTCGCCGCGATCAGATCGCTGCCGTGAATGTGCAGGTCGCGCACCGAGGCGCGCGGCAGATTGAGCTGGAGCGGCTCCCAGAGAGCGCCGTCGTTCGTCGAGTAGTACATGCCCATCTCGGTCCCCGCGAACAGCAGTCCACGCCGCAGCGGGTCTTCGCGAATCGCGCGCGTGTACGCTCCGTCGCGAATTCCCGTCGTGATCGTCGTCCACGTTTTTCCGAAGTCCGTGGTCTTGAGCAGGTACGGCTTGAAGTCGTCGAGCTGATATCTGTTTGCCGCGACATACGCCGTGCCCGGATCGAAATGCGACGCCTCGATGATCGAGACTCGTGTGAACTTGGCGAGCGACGGGGGCGTGACGTTCGTCCACGTCTTCCCCCGGTCGCGCGTGACGTGAATCAAGCCATCGTCGGAGCCTGCCCACATCACGTCGGCGTTCATCGGCGACTCGGCCAGCGCGAACACCGTCGCGTACCACTCGGTACCGGTCATGTCATAGGTGATCGGACCACCGGCCGGACCGAGAGTCTTCGGGTCGTGCAGCGTGAGGTCCGGGCTGATCGGCTCCCAGCTGTCACCGTCGTTGGTCGAGCGGAAGATGCGATTTGCCGCGACGTAGAGCACGCGCGGATCGTGCTTCGAGTAGAGAATCGGGAAGGTCCATTGGAATCGATTGGGCACGTCGCGCGACGCCCAGCCGTCATAGTTGTTCAGCCAGACGGAGATGTCTTTCGTCTGCTTCGTTCGCACGTCGTAACGCGTGAGCGTACCGGTGTACGTGCCGGCGATCACGATATTCGGGTCGCCCGGCTTCGGCGCGATGTAGCCGGATTCGCCGCCGCCGACCGGATACCAGTCGGAAGGCGTGATCACGCCGTCGTCCGACCGGCTGACGATCGAGACCGTCGTGTTGTCCTGCTGCGCTCCGAAGATGCGGTACGGCCACTGATCGTCGGTGGTGACGTGATAGAACTGCGCGGTGGGTTGATTCATGATCGACGACCACGTGCCGCCGCCGTCGAAGCTGATCGTCGCGCCACCGTCGTTGCCGCTGATCATCCGGCGCGAGTCGGCGGGATCCACCCATAGTGCATGCGTGTCGCCATGGGGAAGCCGGATGCGTGAGAACGTCCGTCCACCGTCCGTCGACTTCCACGTCGACAGATTCATCAGAAACACGGTATTCGTGTCCGATGGATCGGCCGTGACGACGCTGTAATACCAGGGTCTCACCATCCACCGCTGGTCGCCGCTGGTGCGCTGCCACGTTGCGCCGCCGTCGTCGGACCGGAAGATGCCGCCGGTCGAATCTTCGGGCGGACACTCGATCGTCGCGTACACGCGTTGCGGATTGGCCGGCGAGACGGAGATGCCGATCCGCCCGAGCGGATTCTTGGGCATCCCCGGATTCCGAGATACGTCGCGCCAGCTGTCGCCGCCGTCCGTCGTCTTCCACAGACTGCCATTTCCGGCGGTGAATCCCCACGGCGAGCGTTGCATGTGCCACAGCGCCGCGTAGGCGATGCGCGAGTTGCCCGGATCCATCGCGATGTCGATCGCGCCGGTGGAGTCGTCGCTGTACAACACGCGTTGCCAATTCTTGCCACCGTCGGTTGACCGGTAGACGCCGCGCGTCGTGTTCTTCCCACTCCCGTGTCCGAGGGCGGCGACGAACACGCGGTCGGGATTCCGCGGATCGACGACGATGCGCGCGATGTGCCGAGCGTCGTCGAGACCGAGATGCGTCCACGTTTCGCCGCCGTCGGTCGAGCGATACATCCCGTCGCCGTACGTCCAGTCCTCGCGCATGTCCGCCTCGCCGCTCCCGACATAGACGACGTTCGGGTCGGATGGCGCGACCGTGATCGCACCGACCGAGGCGATTCTCGAGACGCCATCGGTGATGTTTCGCCAGCTCGTCCCGCCGTTCGTCGTCTTCCACACGCCGCCGTCGACGGCGCCGAAGTAGAACACGTTTCGCTTCGACGGATCGCCGGTCACCGCGACAGCCCGGCCGCCGCGGAACGGGCCAACGAGTCGCCAGCGCAGCCCGCGTAAATCTCGACCGGCAGGCCGAGCGCTATCGAGGATGGAGAGGTCCGGAGTGGCGGTTCGCTGCCGTTGCGCGACCAGGGCGGAAGGCAGGAGGGTCACTGCCACTGCGATTGTCGTGAGTGAGCGCATGGCTCGAATGCTAGTCATCCTGAGCGAGCGCAGCGAGCGAGGGGGACCTACTCCTTACTTCGCGGCGGCCGCCTCGAGATGCAACCGGGGAGCCCCGTTCGCCGCGCGTCGCAGAGTGAGCGTGAAGCAGCTCCCTTCGCCAATCCGGCTTTCGACAGTCAAATCTCCGCCCATCGCGCGCGCCAAGTCGCGGCTGATCGCCAGGCCGAGGCCCACGCCCTCGTGCGTTCTGGTGAGCCGCGTATCGACTTGAACGAACGGTTCGAAGATGCTCGGCAACGTGTCGGCTGGAATGCCGATGCCCGTATCGGTCACCGTGAGACGCACCGAGCCGGCGTCGGGGACACACGCGATGGAAATCTGTCCGCCGGCCGGCGTGAACTTGATCGCGTTCGTAACGAGGTTGACGAGAATCTGCTGGGTCTTGTCGCGATCGACTTCGACGAGCACTCCCGCCTCGCATCCGCTCATGTCCAGCCGCAGATCGCGCGACTGGATCTGCGGGGCGACGAGTGCCTCCGTCGTCGTCACCAGATCGAGGGTGTCCACCGCCGCCAGGTCGAATTTCAACTGGCCGGTCTCGACCCGCGCGTAGGTCAGCACGTCCTCGATCAAGCCGAGAAGATGCCGCTCGCTTTTCTGGATGCGACGCAACGCGTCGCGCTGCGCGTCCGACAGCTCGCCGTGAATCCCGAGATCGAGCAAGTCGCTGTATCCGGCTATCGCGTTGAGGGGAGTCCTCAACTCGTGGCTCATCACGGCGAGAAACCGGATCTTCGCCCGATTGGCCTCTTCAGCCTCGGCGCGCGCAGCGCGCTCGGACTCGAGCAGTCGCTCTCGTTCGGCGACGTAGTCGCGGATCTCGAACTGTCGCTCTCGCGCCCGGAGCGCCGAGCGGACCGCGGTCACGAGCATGCTGACACGAATCGGCCGCTCGAGCAGGATCACGTTGCCGCGCTCCGCGACCGCCTCGATCCCACGGGTGATGGACCGCGCCAGCTCCCCTTCGGCGGTCAGCACGATCAGCGGGATATCGGACCACGACGGCTGCACGTCCAGCGCGGAAAAAAGGCGCTCCCGTGTTCGCGGCGTCAGCGCCTCTTCGGCGATCACCACGACGCCGATGCCGCTGCCGATGGCTGAACACAACGCGTCGATATCCGCGCAAAGCACAGCGTCCAACCGCCAGCGGCTGAGGAGGTCCACGGCGAGGGGACCGTCTCGTCCCGTTGGCGCGTGAACGGCAACGCGCCGGCGACGCTCAGGCATTGCGTCGTCTACCGCGCGACGTCGGCGCGTCGTTCGACGAGCGTTGCATCAGCGGCTCGTCGCGGCCTTCATACTCGGGAATCCCGGACAGTACCCCACGGAACGCGGCCAATGGCTCGCCGACATGCATTCCACCACGATCGATCCGGAATTCTCGAATCGTCCGCTCATGGCGCCCACTTCGCTTTTTCACCGTCGACATCGCCTGTCGTACCGCGCCGGCGTGCTCGAAGTAGCGCAGCAAGATGACGGTATCGGCGAGATAGCTGACCTCGGCCGCTTCCTCGACCGGCCCGCCGAAGATCCCGCGCTGGACGAGCGTCAAAACGCTGGTCACGTTGTGATTCGCCAGATAGCTGAGGAGCTCGTGCACCTGAATCGAGAGAAGTTTCTCCGACGGCATGGCCTGGAGGTAGCCGTTGATCGAATCGATCACGACCATTCCAACGCCATCCCGCTCGACCTCGGCGCGGACGAGATGGGAGAATTCGCCGGGCGACATCTGCGTCGGCTCGATCTGGTGTAGCACCACGCGACCTGATTTCTCCGCCGCGCGAAGCGGTAGGCCCAAGGCCTGGGCGCGAGCACGAAACACCGCGATGCGTTCGTCGAATAGATAAAATCGGACGACTTCGCCGCGATCGGCGGCGGCAAGCCCGTAATGTGTGCAAAGGACGGACTTGCCCGTTCCCGCGGCGCCCGTCACGAGGGTGCTCGTTCCGGAGGTCAAGCCGCCACCGAGCATCGCGTCGAGCTCCGAGACTCCGCTCTGGATGGTTTTCGCCAGGAGCTTCTCGACCGGCCCGCCGGTCTCGAGTCGCGGATAGACCACCAGTCCACCGGTCCGGATACGAAAATCGTGGTATCCGCCGACAAAAAGCGACCCGCGCAGCTTTCTCACTTCGAGCCGGCGACGATCGGCGCCGTATTCCATGGACAGATGCTCGAGGACGACGACCCCGTGCGCCAAACTATGAAGCTGCATGTCGCCGTCCGGCGCGCTTCGATCGTCGAGCAGCACCACCGTGCATCGACGCCCAACGAAGAATTGCTTGAGACTCAAGATCTGGCGCCGAAAGCGCAGCGGGTCACGCGCGAGGAGTCGCATCTCGGAGAGCGAGTCGACGACGACCCGCGCCGGGGACTTTTCCTCGATGGCGCGTAGGATGATGTCCACCGTCTCCTGCAGCTCAACCTCGGACGGATGGAACAGCGTATACGCCTCATCGACGCGCGGCTGCAACTCGTTCAGCTCGATGACGTCGATCCCGTCGAGGTCCCATCCGTGCGAAGTGGCGGTCGACCGCAGCTCTTCGGCGGTCTCCGAAAGCGTGACGTACATGCCGCGCTCACCAGCTTCCCGGCCGGCTAACAGGAACTGGAGCCCGAGGGTCGTCTTGCCGGTTCCGGGTTCGCCGTCGAGGAGATAGAGGCGGTCAGGGGGTAAGCCGCCGCAGACGATCTCATCGAGTCCGGGAACGCCGGTGTTGCTCAAGGCGGCGAGCCGTGAGGGTCGCCGATCCGGCTTCCCGTTCGTCGCCGAATCGGCTTTTGGTCGTTTTGCCAGAATTTGGCCCTGAACGAGTCGGTTGCGGGAACCTACACTTCAGAGAACCTACCGCACCTGGCGTACCAGCCCCATCAAGTCCTGAGTTACCGGCCGCCGATGGCGTTGCCAATCGTCAGGATCGCCGGCGTGCTCGCGGCCCCCGTCAAACCGACGGCGCTCACCGCGATCTCGTCGACCGCGGCCCCGCCAAACATGTCGAGGGTCATTTGTCCGATAGACGACGGCCGAACGCTCGTCGTCCAGACACCGTCCTTCCCACGCGCCTGAATGAGCCACCATCGCACCGGGATCGTGTCGCCGGCAGCAACGGCGAACGCCGATGGCCCGTCGGTCGAGACCGCGCTGACCACAGGTGACGCGGGCGTGGCCGCGCCGAGCCATGGGAACGCCGGCACGAGCGCGCGCTGCACATATTCCGACGCGATCTGTCCGGCAATCCGATCGTTATCGGCGAAGAGCGCGGCGAGACGGAAATGGATGTGGCCCGGCAGCTCGTTCGACCCGGTTCGCGCGTCGCGAATCGTCGCGATCTGCGTCTGAATCTCCGCCGCCGGCCACGGGTCGGATCCACCGTAGACGTGCGAGGTATAGAGCCCCGGCCAGATGTAGCGGCCGAGCGGGTTTTGCGTACGCCACCACGCGTCGAGCGCGCGGAAGCGATCCTGCACGCCACTGACCTCCCAGTAGAGCTGCGGCGCGAGGTAGTCGACCCATCCTTCGCTGAGCCACCGTCGCGCGTCAGCGTAGATCTCGCTGAATGCGTCCAGCCCGGTGATGCCAGCCGGCGTCCCCGATCGCCAAATCCCGAATGGACTGACGCCGACCAACACCGTCGGCTTGGTCGCTTTGACGTCTTGGTAGAGCGTACGGATGAAGTCGTCGATGTTCGCACGACGCCAGCTGTCCCGATTCGTCCAGCCTTTCGCCACACCGTAGCGCTGCCAACTCTTGGTGTCAGCGAACGCGATCTCGCGAGCCACCCGTACCCTCTTCTTCTTCACGCGGCGCACGATCGTGCGCGACTCGCGATACGGGTAGAAGTAGTCATCGATGTGTACGCCATCGACGTCATACCGTTTGACGACGTCGAGAATCGTCTCGAGCACGTACTTCCGGGCAGCCGGGTTTCCGGGATCGATCCACGTCTGCGAACCGTATTTGATGATCCAATCCGGGTGCGACCGCGTGACATGCGTGGGCGCCGCCTTTCCGGCGAATATTGGCAGCATCGCCCGGAACGGGTTGAACCAGGCATGCAACTGAAGCCCGCGCGCGTGGGCTTCGCTGACCGCGAATGCCAGCGGATCGTACATCGGCGCCGGCGCGACGCCCGACGTTCCCGACAAATAGGCGGACCAGGGCGCGTAGTTCGTCGGATAGAGCGCGTCGCCCGCGAGTCGGACGTGCAGGATCACCGCGTTCAACCCGATCGACACGGCGTGATCGAGCAGCGCACGGAGCTCGGCGCGCTGCGAGTCGGGCGATAGACCGGGAGCCGAGGGCCAATCTTTGAACCCACGGTCCCACATCGGCGTGACCCACGCGGCGCGGAACTCACGCGGAACCGCCGGCGGCTCGTACGCAGCCGGTGCAGCTTGCACCACTTGAGCGGCGACACGCGTCGCCAGTGGAAGCGCTGCGAGAAGCAGGGTTCTGCGAATCATCTTATGCAACGGTACACGTCGGCCGCAGTCGGATGGAGGGAGACGTTGGGAGTAGGCACCGTGTCACATCTACGCCTGACGGGACACTGGCGTTCCCGGTGCATCATCAAACGGTGCGCGGGCGGGAGCAAGACGGACTGAGGCGACAATCGCCAATCCCACCCGGCCGATGGCACGATCAGTGCTCTAGAGAACCTCCGGCGAGACCGCGAAAGGGAGGGCCGCTCAGCGGCTGAAGGTGGGGCGCGGCTCGTCAAGTGGGGGAGAGAGCGTGTACGGGGGGCGTGATCACACCGCCTCCCGTACCGTTTTTATGGGACCTGAGATCGGAATCCAACCCCTCGTGCCTATTTGATTGGTGGGACGGTTGGCGGCTCCTTCCGCCATTTCGTCGCCTGCTCGTAGCCGTACGCCAGCTTGATCAGGCGCGTCTCGTCGAACGCGCGACCGAAGAAAGTCATTCCGGCCGGAAGCGTATTGCCGCGCGTGTACCCCATGGGGACGGTCATCGCCGGCATCCCGGTTGTCGGAGAGAAGACCTGGCTATTGTCCCCCGCCGGTGTGTTCAGGTCGCCGATCAGCCGCGGCGGATTGCTCCACGTCGGATACACCAACGCATCGAGCTGCAGATGGTCCATCGTGCGGGTCACCGCGTCGCGCAGGCCGTCTCGCACGCGTTGGCGTCCCTGACAACCGGGAACCGAATCGGGCGGAAGCATGACGTTGTTCCCCGCCTCGAGCCGAGCCTGGATCGCCGGGTGGTATCGCCGCGAGCGAACGATCTCGTCGAGCGTCTTCACCGGAGCACGGTCGCCCTGCTGCGCCAGCCATGCGTTGAACTCGTACTTGAACGGGTTGCACCCCCCGCGATTCGATCGCGTCACCGAATCCATCTCGACGACCACCACCGTGTCGAGGACGGTCGCGCCGGCGCGCCGCAAATCCTCGACCGCCCGCGAGAACACCGCGCGCACTTCCGGATCCACCGTCGGGCCTTCGAATGCCTGACGCAGCACACCGATGCGCGCGCCCTTCAAACCGTCGCGCACAAGCGACAACGAGTAATCGGGGATTGGCTTGCCCTTCACTGCCTCGGTCGCCGGATCGTCCGCGTCGTAGCCGGCGACGACCTGGAACACGGCCACGGCGTCGGCGACGCTCCTCGCCATCGGGCCCGCGATGTCCGCGAACAGACTCAGCGGCGCGATTCCCGCGCGACTCGTCAACCCCATCGTCGATCGAATCCCGACGAGCGCATTGTGCGAGCTCGGGCCGCGAATCGAATTCCCCGTGTCGGTGCCAAGCCCCACCTCGCCCAAATTCGCCGAAACGGCCGCTGCTGTGCCACCCGACGACCCGGCGGTAACCCGGTCGAGCGCGAACGGATTCTTGGTATAGCCAGGAAGTACCGAGCTCACCGTCTCGTACGGACTGAACGCGAACTCCGCCATGTTCGATTTGGCGAGCACGATCGCCCCAGCCGCCTTGATGCGCTTGACCTGAAAGGCGTCGGTCGAAGGTTGATATCCCTTGAGCGCGAGGTTGCCGGCGGCCGTCTGCAATCCGATTGTCTGAAAGTTGTCTTTCACGATCATCGGCACGCAGTGGAGCGGTCCGGTGAGCTGGCGCGTCTCGCGAAAGCGACGATCCAACGAATCCGCGATCGTCAATGCGTCGGTGTTCAGCACCGTGATCGCGTTGATTGCCGGTCCTCGCTTGTCGTACGCATCGATCCGCGTCAGATACGCTTCGACGAGCGCCCGACAGGTCAGCGATCCCGCGCGCATGGCCGCGTGGACGTCGGCGATCGTCGTCTCGTCGACGCGAAAGGCCCGTTGTCCGTGGGCCGAGGAGGCGAGCGACAACAGAGCGACCGTTAGGGTCCGCTTGAGCATGAAGGTTGGGTCCGTGAGGAGTGAGGAATCCTGCAGCGCCCTCGAGCTGACAGCTAGGCGGCTAACGGCGAAAGCTATCAGAAAAAAGGAACGCGGCGCCCGAGGGCGCCGCGTTTTCTTCGGTTCGCTGATCGCTTTAGCGACCAGTGGTTTGGCTATTTAGCTCAACCTTTCGCGAGAGCGCGCAGGGCATCCTGCGCTTGCCTCACCTGGTCATTCGGCACTGCGACGTTGGCGAACGCCTCCACGAGCTTGTTATCCCGTTCGTACAGGTCGTTCCCGAACGCGAGCTGGCCGTCCTCGACGAACGCCGTGAAGTACACGATGTAAACGGGAATCTTGCGCGGCAGGTTCACCTGCTTGTTGTTCGCGCCGTTCTCCATCGCTTCTCGCACTCTATCCGCCGGCCAGCCGAGCGCCCATTGCGCGAGCTCCGCGGGTTTCTCGAGGCGGATACACCCGTGACTGAACGCCCGCACATCCTTCTTGAACAACTCGCCGTTCGGCGTGTCGTGCAAATAGATATTGAAATCATTCGGAAACATGAACTTCACCAGGCCAAGTGAATTCTTTGGCCCGGGCAGCTGCCGCACCGCCTGCCGTCCGTGATCGTTATAGACCTGCATGTTGTTGGCGGCGAGATATCCCGGATTTGCTGCCTCCTTGGGGAAGATCTCCTTGGCCGCGATCGCCGGCGTCACGTTCCAGTACGGACGGAAAACCACGTACTCCATCGAGTCGCTGAACACCGGCGTGGCCTTGTCCTGATATTCCTGCCCGACGATCACCTTCATATCCAGGACTTTCTGGCCGCTGTCGAACGCGTGCAGGTAGAACTGCGGCACATTCACCAGGATGTAGCGCGTGCCGAGGTCGCGCGGCATCCAGCGGTACCGCTCGAGATTCGCCGCGATCTGCGCCAGACGATATTGCACGGGCACGTTCATCGCTTCGACGGTTTCCGTGCCGAGCATACTGTCGACGACTATCCCGTGGCGCGCTTGGAACTGCGCCACCGCCGCGGCGAGCGTTCGATCGTACGCGCGCGTCGCCGTGCGCGTCGCCGTAGCCTTCGTGTTCGCGCTATCCGCGGGCGGTGTCGTGCTGTCGCCGAGATAGCCTTCCGCGGCGAGCCGAGCGCGCAATGCGCTGAGACGCGCCGGCGAGTCGGATGCGCCACGTTTGAGCGCCTTACCGTCCGGCACCGGTTGCCAGCCGCCCGTCGATACGAGATTGCGATACTTGGCGTACGCGACGCGCAGCGAGTCGTACATCGGATCCTGGGGATGCATCCGTCCCAGGCCCGCGCTGAAATCGTCAGTCCGTAAGGTGAGCGTCAGCGCACTATCGATGCGCTCCTCTCGGCGGCTGATGTGCCAGCTTTGGTTGAACTGGGCAGGATCCAACTGCCCGGTAAGCATGCTCTCGCCATAGGCGACGTAGGCGGACGATAGCAGGACATCCGCGTTCGCCAGCTGCTCGGCCGTGGGATGCTTGTCGTCGACCGCGCGAAGGGCCTGGGCGAGGTCTGTGAGTGGATATGAGTCCATCCGCATCGCGTCGCTGTCGGCGTTGGCGATGGCGTTGAGCAGCGCGCTGACCCGTGGCTGGTGAACACCTTTGTCGTCGAGCCACAGTAGACTCTGGTTGAAGCGCATGTACAGGCTCTTCACATGGTTCCACTCGTCGGCCTTGAGAGGCGCCGGCGGTGCGGCCGCGAGGCGAGTCTTGATTGCAGTCTGGACCTGTGATGCGGCAACTCCCATGTACGCCGGCTGTTGCGCCGGCATCCAATTCCGGCTCACCTCGCCCGCCGCGCGACTTTCTTTCTTGCAGGCCAGCGGCGCGATGAACGCCAGCGCCGCCGATACCGCCGTCACCCGAAATCGCGAGCTCATCTGTCGCATCGATTCACCTCGGCACCAACTGTAAACGCTCGATTCATATGCTTGAGGCAAGGGCGAAATACGGGCCATTGGCGCGCTCGACAGTCCTCACGAGATTTCCGCCAATGACCGTTCTGACGCTCGCGCTGTTCGTGGCCGGTGGGTCATTTTGCGCCGGACTGCTCGGCGCGCTCACCGGACTGGGCGGTGGCATCGTCGTCGTGCCGATGCTGACGTTGCTCTTTCACGTCGATCTGCGATATGCCGTCGGCGCGTCGCTCGTTTCGGTGATCGCGACCTCATCGGGCGCCGCCGCGGCGTACGTCCGAGAAGGGTTCACCAACGTGCGCGTCGGGATTCTGCTCGAGGTCGCGACGACGGTCGGTGCGCTCATCGGGGCGGCGCTCGCCGGATTCACGCCGACGAGCGCACTGGCCGTGCTGTTCGGCGTCGTCCTCCTCTATACGGCAATACGATCGTTACGGCCGCGCGTCGAACACACGTTGCTGACGACGCCAGACGCATGGTCGTCGCGGTTGCGTTTGGACTCCGACTATCCGACTCCAGGCGGCCGCCAGGCCTACTCCGTTCGGCGCGTGCCCGCGGGGTTTGGCATCATGTTCGGCGCCGGTGTGCTCTCGGCGCTGCTCGGGATCGGCTCCGGAATCTTGAAGGTCCTGGCGATGGATCAGGTGATGGGCCTGCCGTTCAAGGTGTCGACGACGACCAGTAATTTCATGATCGGCGTAACCGCGGCGGCGAGCGCCGGCGTCTACCTGCATCGCGGGTACATCGATCCCGCGATCGCATTTCCCGTCATGCTCGGCGTGCTCTGCGGCGCGTTGCTCGGCGCGCGTATCCTCACCCGCGCTAACCCGGAATGGTTACGGAAGGTGTTCACCGGGATCGTCGTCGTGATGGCGATCGAAATGCTCTACAAGGGCTTCACAGGATCATTGTGACCGAGCACGCGCCCCCGCCCCGAGTCAGCGACGACGCCGTCGAGCAGTTCATCGGGCGTCTCCTCCAAATCGGCGTCTTGGTGGCCGCGGCGGTCACATTGGCCGGCGGCATCCTGCTGGTGGCGCAGCACGGGCGATCGCCGGCCGACTATGGAACTTTTCGCGGCGAACCGTATTACCTTCGCTCACTCACCGGCGTTCTTCGTGCCGCGTTGTCGATGGACAGTCGCGCGATCGTGCAGCTCGGTCTCGTCATGTTGATCGCGACGCCGATCGCGCGCGTCGCGTTCACCCTCATCGCATTCGCGCTGCAACGCGACCGGGTGTACGTTGGCGTCACGCTGCTCGTGCTCGCACTCCTTCTTTTCGGTCTGTTCTTTGGCATAGCATGAAGCGCCACCACGCCGTCGTCCGCATCACCCACTGGGTGAACGTGATTGCGCTGACCATCATGGTCGGGAGCGGTCTCCGCATCTTCAACGCCTATCCGGCGTTCGCGCGTCGCGGCGAGAGCTTTTGCTGCTATCCGTTCGAGCATCGAGCAATCCCCGCGAACCTCACCTTCGGCGGCTGGCTCGCCGGCGCGCGAAACTGGCATTTCGCGATGATGTGGGTGCTCGGTATCAACGGTCTCGTGTATCTCGCGTTCATTTATCTGCATGGCGAGTGGCGCGATCTTGTTCCACGACGCGGCATCGTGCGCGACGCTTGGGAGATGGTGAAGTTCTATCTCACGGTGCGGAAGGATCACCCGCATCAGGGGAAGCACAACGCCCTACAGCGTCTCGCGTATTTCTCGATGCCGATCGTCGGCATCATGGCGGTTGTCACCGGCATCGCGATCTGGAAGCCGGTGCAACTCGCGTGGCTGACGAATCTCATGGGCGGCTACGTCTGGGCGAGATACTGGCACTTCTGGGCCATGCTGCTTCTCGTGGCCCTGACCGTCGGTCACATCTTCATGGTATTCACCGTCGATCCGTACTCGATCCCGTCGATCATCACTGGGAAATACCGACCGGAGCTCTCACCGGAAGCGCGCAACGCCCGACCGCTTGTTCATCTCCTTCCGCCGCGCCATGAGCCGCCAGCCGAAGCATAACTCGTCGTCGATGCGCCTACCGTCGCACGCGGCGGAGCGTCTCGGGCTCGACCGCCGCCGGTTCCTCGCCGCGGCGAGTGGAGCACTCGGCACGCTCGCCCTGGCCGCTTGCGATTCGATGGGGCCGAGATCGGCGAAGCGAATCCTGATGCTCGCCGAGTCGGGCAACGAGAAGATCGAGCGTGTGCTCTTTCACCACTCGGCGATGGACGTTCCTCGCGCGAGCGCGACGGCAGCGGGGTCGCACTTCCCGGCCTATTTCATCTCGGACGACGTGCCGATTTGGGACGAGGCGATGAACGGCGTCTGGCACCTCGAGGTCAGCGGGATGGTGCGTCAACCGCTCAAGCTCTCGCTGTCGGATCTCGCCGCGCTGCCACGGATGGGGTACAAGCTCGATCATTTTTGCGTCGAAGGCTGGACGGCCGTGGCGACACGAACCGGCGTCCGCCTTTCCGACCTCGCCAAGCTCGCCGGCGTCCAACCGGGGGCGCGCTACGTCGACTTCCAGTCGTTCGACAGCGACTATCACGAGAGCTGGGACATCGAGAGCGCGATGCACCCGCAGACGCTCATCGTCTACGCCCAGGACGGTCACTACCTCAACCCCGCCTGGGGCGCCCCGGCACGCGTCTACTCACCGGTGAAGATCGGTTACAAGAACACGAAGTATTTGACGAAGATTGTGTTCTTGCCGGAGCGCAACGGCGGGTACTGGAGCGATCGCGGGTACGAGTGGTACGGGGGCGTGTAGCTCAGACGCGTCACTCGCCGATCACCGAAACGCGCTCCCACCCGTTCGGTCGTCGCGAACAAATCGCTTTCGCGCCGGCATCCGGACTGCGGGAAGCGTACGCTGATCGATGACCGAGTCCCGCGCGATGATGCCGTTTTCCGCCAGGAGAAAGGCGACGAGGTTATACACCTCGTTCGACGACAGCGACCCCGGCGCATTGAGCGGCATCGCGCGACGAACGTAGTCGAACAACGTCGTCGAGTACGGCCAGTAGTTGCCGATCGTCTTGACGAGCTTGGGATCGCGGCCGAACGCGAAGTCGTCGTGCGGCTCCCGACCGATGAGCTTGGGATAGATCGCCATCCCTTCGCCGCGCGCGCCGTGACAGACGGCGCACTTCGCGGCGAACAACTGGGCGCCTGAATCATGTGTGCCGCGCCCGATCGGGAGTCCGTGGCCTGTGGGATTCACGTCGATATCCCATGCCTGGATCTCGGCAGCCGTCGCTACGCGGCCGATGGTGCCGAGCGGGACGTCGCCGCGAGCGAGTTGTCCGCTGGAATGCGCTACTCGGTCGTCGCTCCGCGCCGTGTCGGCTCCGCCGCACGCGGTGGCGAATACCAGAGCGCCGACCAGCCCCACGATTCGCACCGTCATGCTCGAGCTCCGTACACGACCGTACCGTCGCCGCGCAGCGTCCAAGCGCGAATGTGGTTGAAGTGGAAGTCGGTTCCCCTCCCCCGCGTTGCTTGAAAGACTTCGAGCGTGGGTTGCACGTACCCGGTTTCGTCTGTCGCGCGGCTCATGATGACGGCCGGCTTGCCATTCCATCGCCACGGAAAACGAAAGCGCGTGTGCGCTCTCGACAGCACCGGATCCTGTAGCGCGGCATCGGTCCAGTGCGCCCCGCCGTCGGTGCTCACTTCGACGCGTGCGATCTTCCCTCGACCGCTCCAGGCAAGCCCCGAGATCTCGATCCATCCCGGCGCGACGCGCGCCGGATAACTCGGCTGCGTGATGATCGACTTCGCGTCCATCACGAAGCTGAACTGCCGCGCCGTACCGTCGGGCAGCGGATCGGTGTATTTCGCCGTCTCGTCGCGCGACATGTTCGGTTGGTCGATCAGCTTGATGCGGCGCAGCCATTTAATGCTGGTGTTCGCCTCGAAACCGGGCAGAAAGAGTCGCGCCGGATAACCGTTGGCGGGGCGCAGCGGCTCACCGTTGAAGGCGTACGCGACCAACGCGTCATCCCACGCTTTCTCGATCGGAATGCTGCGCGACAATTTCGACGCGTCGCCGCCCTCGCCGAGAAACCACGTCGCCCCGCGCTTCACCCCGACCTCGCGGAGCAGCGTGGCGAGTGGCACACCCGTCCACTCGCCGTTGCTGGTGAGCCCGTCGACCAGCTGCGCGGTGAGCTCCGGCTTCGGGTCGCGATAACCATTTCGACCGTTGCCGGAGCACTCGAGGAAATGCACGCGCGACACGCTCGGAAAGCGCCTCAGATCATCGAGCGTGAACACCATCGGCCGATCGACGAGTCCGTGAACGAGCAGCTTGTACTTCGCCGGATCGATGACCGCGACGCCGGCGTGGTGCCGCTCGAACATCAAATCACTCGGCGTGATCGTGCCGGTGAGTTGGTGGATTGGAGAGTAGGCGGGCCCCGTGATCACTCCGGCCGGCGTGCGCACCGCGCTCTCGAAGGGCGAGCGGGCACTCACCGGTGTCGTCGGCCCGCCGGGAACGAGCGATGGGTCTGGCGGTACGGACGCTTGCGCGGGTTGCGCGTTTTGCGCGGAGAGCGGCAGCTGGTCGAGGACGACGCCCCCCGCCGCGACGGCAACACCGGCGAGCAGCGCTCGACGTGAGATCGACTCGCTCATCGGGATCGGTCTCCGCTCCGGCGCTTCACCGGGGTCGGCGACGCGACGATCGCGTCACGGGGGTTCGCCCGTTGAAGCAATGCAGGTGGTTGATACGCGACGTGTCCTTTCGTCGCGTACGGCACGTCGGCCGGGGTCCCGCCCGCCGGCCAGTCGCCTTCTTTCCCCGGCGAATCGGGCCGCGGCTTCGACGTGACGAACGCCGCCACGTCGAATGCCTCTTGCGGCGTGAGCGTTTTGCCGGCGCCGTACGGCATGTTGTGCCAGATGAACGACGCCGCTTTACCCTGCCGCGCCATCGACGCGCCGACACTGAACGACTTCGCGCCCCAGAGTGGCGGTATGCCGGGCGGGATGTTTGGATTGCCCTGGCCATCCGCACCGTGGCACACGGTGCATTTCGCGGCAAAAACCGTCGCGCCACGAGCCGCGTCGCCGGCGAGCGACCGCGCCATCGTATGGAGCCCCTCGGCGCCGGGCAGCTTCTTCCCCTCGCCAACGGGTACGCCGGACGACAGCCAAGCGATGTACGCCAGGATGTCCTGCATCTCGCGGCTTTCCACCGGTAGCCGGTTCCCGGCGAGACTCCGAGTGAAGCAATAGTTGACGCGATCAGCGAGTCCGATCACGGCACCGGTACGGTCCATGTACTTCGGGAATCGCGCGTGCGATCCCGCGAGCGGCGCAGCGTCTACGTTGCGTCCGCCGTTGATGTGGCAGTTGGTGCAATTGAGACGCCCGGGCGCGTACGCCGGCAGACTGTCCGCCGTGTGCAGGACGAGTGCGAGTCCGCGCCGAATCGACGCGCCGAGCGAATCGTTCGGGATCGCGGAGTCGGGAGGCGGCTGCCACGCCGTGGCGTCGAAGTGCGCCGGAGACGCGACCGCGCCGGACTGCGCGACGCTGTCGCGCGCCGACGGCTCCCGGCTGCAGGCGGCGAGCGCCGCGAGAAAGAGCACGGCGGAGCGAACCGAACGTGAGGGCATCGTCCTTCCCGACATAGTGTAGTCCGTCCCCACCAGCGTGAGATCGCGCGCGCTTGTCGTCAGCCGGGCAAGGCCCGCGCAAGGTCAGGCAATGCCCGATCCCGCCTGCCACGCTCGAGCGCAGCTTTGGATTCGGGCGACGCGCGCGGTCGGGAGCGACTTGCCCTCGACCGCGACGCGATACTATAATCGTATATAGTTATACAGTTCAGTCGTTGTCAACGGGTGTGACCAATCCTTCAACTCGGACGCTTCCATGGCCGACCTCGTCGCCTCTCCCCCGCTTTCCGTTCAGCGAACCGCAGTTCGCATTCCTCGCTGGGCCAGCCTCGGCGTCCTGTTCGGATTGGTCAGTACAGCCGCCATCGCGCTGTATGGACCCATCGGCGTCTCGGGCACCTATCCGCGGTTCATCGGCGCCGTCTCCCGACGCGTCGCGCCGGAGTTCGCGGCGTCCAATCCGTACCTCGTAAAGATGGGCAGTCTCATCACGCAGGAAACGATGCTGGTCGTAGGCCTGCTCATCGGCGGCTTCGCCGCGGCTCTGATCAGCGGAAGCCGCGCACCGGCCGCCGACATCGTCCACGCCGGTGAAACGTCGGTCGGTAAGCGCTATCGCGACGCGTTCGTGGGAGGAGTCCTCATCATCTTCGGCGCGCGCCTCGCCGGCGGTTGCACCAGTGGACACATCATCTCCGGCATCACGCAGCTGGCACTGAGCGGCGTCCTGTTCGGCGCGGCGGTGTTCGGCGCCGGCATGCTCACGGCTCGCATCATCAAGGGAGGGCACGCGTCATGACGCTCGTCTACGCACTCATCGTCGGCGTCGCCATGGGCGCGCTGATTCAACGGGTCGGGGCGTCGAGCCCCCGCATGATTCTCGCCTCGCTCCGCCTCGAGAATCTCTCGATCATCAAGTTCATGGCGACGACGATCGCCGTCGGCATGGTCGGCGTCTACGCGCTCTCGACGGTCATGCCGATGCACTTCGACATCAAGCCGACGTACGTCGTCGGGGTGTTGGTCGGCGGATTGATCTTCGGCGTCGGCTTCGCCATCGGGGGCTATTGCCCGGGCACCTGCGTGGTCGGCATCGGCGAACGTCGCAAGGACGCGCTCTTCGCGCTCCTCGGCGGAGTGGTCGGCGCCCTGCTGTTCACGCTCGTCTACACGCTGATCGAGACGCCGCTCATCAAGCCGCTCAGTTACGGAAAAGTGACGATCCCGTCGCTGCTGCACGTGTCGCCTGTCGTCGTCGCGGTGGCCGTCGCCGCGCTCTTTCTCACCGCGGTGGCCCTGCTTCCCACCGAACGCTCTCGGCGCGCCTGACGGCGCGCCGGGCGGGTCGAGATCAGGTAGCGGAAAGCGCTTTGCGGCGGTTTCCGAGCTCCTGCTCGATCCGCCCGCACATGATGTCGCAGAGTTTGAACACGCTCTGATCGGCAAGGTCGTAATAGGTAAACAACCCTTCCTTGCGGCGGCCGACGAATCCGGCCGCATAGAGCGACTGCAGGTGCTTCGAAACGTTCGCCTGCCCGAGTCCGGTCTCTTCGACGAGCTCGCTCACCGTCATTTCACCGCGGCGGAGGCAGTCGAGGATTTGCAGCCGCGCCGGCTCGGCGAGCGCCTTGAAGCGCTCGGCGATGAGCGCGATAAGCTCGGGTGTCAGTTTCAGACGGGCCATGTCGTCATCCTGGGGACGCGGTACACAGGTGAATGCTATCATGCTGGTTCAATTGTCGCTACTATACAACTATATGGGCATATAGTATATTATAGCGAGATCCCACAGGAGATTGCCATGACCGCAGCGTCCGGACGGCCCGCGATCGTCGTCACCCACGAGGGCGGTGTCACCTTCGCCGCCAAGGTCCGTTCACACCGCGTCGTCGTCGACCAACCGCTCCAGGCCGGCGGCAGCGATTCAGGGCCCGCCCCGATCGAGCTATTGGCCGTATCGCTCGGGACCTGTGTCGCCTATTACGTGCAGCAGTTCTGCCATATCCGACGATTGCCCTACGAGGGAATGCGCGTCGAGGTCGAGACGATCGGCGCCGCTAACCCCCATCGCATCGGCCGGTTCACGGTGCGCGTGGTGCTACCGGAAGAGATCCCCGAGCACTACTCGGCGATGCTGCAGCGCGTCGCGCAAAGCTGTCCCGCGCACAACACGTTGCACGCCGGCGCCGACGTCGTCGTGCGCGTCGAGAGCGCGATTCCGGTGAGCGCTTGAGTCACCGATCGAGTTAGGGATGAGTCTGGTGCGTTGATGCCTCGACGTCGGCGAGAACGCGCTCGAGCTTGTCCCGCACTTCGAGGGCGATCGGCTGCACCGCGTCATTCTGCGTAAGCTCGAGCGCGGCGACAGGATCCATCGCCGCGACGACGCTCGTGCCGGGCGCATCGCTGGCATAAACAATCACGTTGCACGGCAGCAGGAGCCCGATGTCCGGCTCGGCGCTCAGCGCCCTGTGCGCCAGCGCCGGGTTGCATGCGCCGAGAATGATGTACGGCCTGAAGTCGACGTCGAGCTTCTTCTTCATGGTGGCACGAACGTCGATCTCCGTGAGCACGCCAAAGCCTTCTTGCGCGAGCGCCGAGCGGGTACGCTCGACGGCCTGATCGTAATCGAGCGGCACCGTGACGCTCATGCCGTAGTGCGTGTGTTGTGAAATCATGGCTGGCCCTCCGTGTGTTGACCTTCGGCCCGCGACGCGATGCCCGCCACCGCGGGTGGACTCTTCAAGATTCCATGCGGCCGCCGTTGTGTCAGTCGGGCTTTCGTGAAACTTCGTTCGACTCATCCGCCGCGTCGATCGTGGAACACATGACAGCGGAGCAGGAGGTGCCTGATTGCCGCCGCGGGCTGCGTCGCTATCAGAGTCGAGCGCGCCGCAAGAGTTGCGCGTTGACGGCGACGACGATCGTGCTCAGCGACATCAGGACAGCGCCGAGCGCGGGGCTCAATACGACTCCTCTCGTGGCGAGAACGCCGGCGGCGAGAGGGATCGCGACGACGTTGTAGCCCGCCGCCCACCACAGGTTCTGCATCATCTTGCGGTAGGTGGCGCGGCTGAGGCTGATGATCCGTGAGATATCGCGCGGATCGCTGCGCACGAGAACGATGTCTCCCGCCTCCACCGCGACGTCCGTCCCGGCTCCGATCGCGACGCCCACGTCTGCCGTGACGAGCGCGGGCGCGTCGTTGACGCCGTCGCCGACCATCGCGACGCGCTTTCCCGCCCGCTGAAGCTCTTTGATGCGCTCGACCTTTTGGCCGGGAAGGACCTGCGCGAACACCGTATCGATGGACAACTCGCGGGCGACGGCGTCGGCCACCGCTTGGCTGTCGCCCGTCAGCATCACGACCTCGACGCCCGCGTCGTGCAATCGCCGGACGGCTTCTCGTGACTCGGGACGAATGGCGTCGGCGACGGCGAAGGCGGCGGTCACCTGCCCACTTTCAACTTGATAGATCACGCTCTCCCCGCGCGCTGCGGCTTCGTCGCCAAATTGGTGGAGCTCGGGCGGAGGCTCGATGCCAAGACGCTTCAACAGATTCGGACCGCCGTCGGCGAGCCCGCGTCCTTCGACCGTCGCTTGAACGCCATGGCCAGGAATCGCGTTGAACTCCGTCGCTCGTGGAACGGTCAATTTCCGCTCCACCGCGGATGCGACAATGGCACGCGCGACGGGATGCTCCGCGTCCTGCTCGACAGCCGCGGCGAGCCGTAGCGCCTCGTCTTCCGCGACTCCGCCGACGGTGCGCATCGCGACAACGCGATGTTGTCCGAGCGTCAGTGTGCCCGTTTTGTCGAAGACCACTGCGTTCACGAGTCGAGCCTCCTCGAGGCCGCGCCGGTCGCGCACAAGCAGTCCGTTGCGCGCGCCGATCGTTGTCGAAAGCGCGACGACTAACGGCACGGCAAGTCCCAGCGCGTGTGGACACGCGATGACGAGCACCGTGACGACGCGCTCGACCGTGTAATCACCCGGCGCTCGCGCGACGCTCCAAGCGATCGCCGTCACTACCGCGGCCGCCAAGGCGACGAGCGTGAGCCAATACGCCGCGCGATCGGCGAGCACCTGCGCTCTCGATCGTGATGATTGCGCCTGCTCGACGAGCCGCATGATGCCCGCGAGGGTCGTGCGCTCGCCCGTACGACTCACTTCCACACGAAGCGAACCGTCGCCGTTCACCGTCCCGGCGATGACGTCGGCGCCGACGTCCTTGACGATCGGCCGCGATTCGCCGGTGATCATCGATTCGTTGACCGAGCTTCGGCCTTCCCGCACCACGCCGTCGGCGGGCACGGCGGCGCCGGGCCGCACCAGCACCAGGTCGCGCTCGCGGAGCTCACCCACCGGAACGTCTTCGGCTCGACCGTCGACGATCCGCGTCGCGCTATTGGGCAAGAGCTTCGCAAGCTCACGGAGCGCACCCTGCGCCTGCGAGATCGAGCGCATCTCCATCCAGTGGCCGAGGAGCATGATCGTCACGAGCGACGACAGCTCCCACCAGAGCGGCATGCCCGGGGCGCCAAACGTGACGGCGACGCTGTACACGAACGCGACGGTGATCGCCAGCGAGATCAGCGTCATCATTCCGGGCTGACGGTCCTTCAGCTCCCGCCATGCGCCTTGCAGAAATACCAAACCGCCGTAGAGGAACACGGCGACGCCGAAAACGAACGGTATCCATCGTGACCCAGGAAATGCCGGCGGTGTGAACGCGAGGGCGTGCGGGATCATCTCGCCCCAGATCATCGCCGGAATCGTGAGAACGAGAGTGATCCAGAACTTCCGCCGGAAGATGCCGGCGCTATGCCCGGCATGCTTGTCGTGACCGTGCTCGTGCCCAGTCGGCCCGGCCACTGCCTCGTGCTGGGCCACTGATACGTCGTGGGGCGAGTGAGCCGCGTGGTCGCGCGCGGAATGGCCCGAGTGTGTCATCTCCCTGTCGTGGGAATCTACGACCATCCCGACAACGGGCCGAAGCGATGTACGGCGCGAGCTTACTTCTTCAACGCGTACACGATGCTCACGGGCGGACTGTCGCTCAACTGGAGCGTGAGGGTGCCGGCATTGCTCCACGCACCCTGAACCTTCGAGTTGTCAGACCCGTCCGTGAAGGCGACCGTCGTGCCGGTCAACAGCCAGCTGCCGCCGCTGCTGTCGGAGTAGGTCGACACAATGCCGGCGATGGTCTGGCGGTAGCTGGTGACCACGCTGTATTTGCCGCCGCTCTGTATGCCGAGCGTTCCCGCGAGGACCTCGAGCTTGTACCCGCCCGTGTCGGAGAAGATGGCCATCGGCACCGCCTTCCCGTTGATCGTCGAGATCGTATAGTTCCCTTCGGGCGACGTGGCGGTACCGGGGCCGCTCGGCGAATCGCTTCCACAGGCGGCGAGGAGTGTCGCGACGAGGGCAACCGCTAACGTCCGCATGCCGCCGATCGTCAACCGCAATGAAGCGCCTTGTTGTCTGACTCTCTTCATAGGCTCCGCCGTTCCATGCGTGCATCGGTCATCGTGCTAGTCGCCATCGCGGCCGCGTGCGGCTCCGATAGTTCTACGAACCCGCCGGGCGGCGGCAACAAATCCGTCGATGTCTTCACACTCAGCACCGCGTTCAGTCCCAACTTCGTTCAGATCGCCGCGGGAGACACGGTGCTCTTTCACATCGTGCCGTCGAACAACGGAGAAGGCCACGACGTAACCTTCGACGCCAAGTCCGGCGCCCCCGCGAACATCAAGGTCACGCTCAGCGGCGACATTCCTCGCGTCTTCACGACTCGCGGCACCTTTCACTACAACTGCTTCGTCCATCCCGGCATGTCCGGCGACGTCGTGGTACAATAGCCGGACGCGCCGAACAAGCGTTCTCTATCGCGTGACGCCCAGGAAGGTCGGCGTCCACGTCGGGAACACGACATCGAGATTCGGATTCGCCAGCCGATTCTTGACGATCTCGGCGAGGATGTCGCGGTAGTCCACCGTGACCTTGAGGTCCTGGCCCTGCTCGAGCTGCTCGCGGGCCAACCCCGGCCAGTTCTTCACCAACACGCGACCACCGGCGATGCCCTTGCCCATCGCAAACATGGTCGTGCCGCGCCCGTGGTCCGTGCCTTGGCTGCCGTTCTCGCGCACGTTGCGGCCGAACTCGGAGATGGCGACGACTGTCACATTGTAGCCGCTGGCGATCACGTCGGCGTAAAAGGCGCCGAGCGAGTTCGAGAAATCGCGCATAGTATTGAACATCTGGCCGGCGAGCGGATCCTGCTGGTTATGCGTGTCCCAGCCGCCGATGTCTACCTGCGCCGCCTCGATGCCGACGTCGGCTTTGATCAACGTGGCGACGGATTTGAGCGCGCGCGAAAACGCGCTCCGGGCCGGATCGGGATACACGGCGCCATTTGCCGGCGCGTACCCGGCGAAGTTGACGGACTTGAGCAACGCGACGGTGCTGGTCGCGTCCAGCGCCGCCGAATGCAACGGTTCGTCCGCCGCCGTGTAGTCGCCCTGTAGGAAGGCGATGCGCTGCGGCTGCGTCGCATCCAACCCGCCAATCGAGAATTTTGTCGGATCGGCGATCGGCAGCGTCTTCGGTGCGCCGACCAGCGTTTTCTGTAGCCCGTTCGACAAGCCGATCCCACGCAGGAGCGCGTCGGACTTCATCGGCGGCATACTCGCCAAATGCCGGCCGAGCCATCCGGTGACGAGCGCCGGATCGACCGGCTTTCCGACTTCCATGTATCGTTGCGCGTCGAAGTGCGAGCGGGAGTTGTTCAGCTGCCCCGTCGCGTGAACGATCAAGAGATCGTTCGCCAGGAACGCCGGCATCAATCCGCCCGTGCCCGCCGCATTGCCGGTCATCGCCTGCGGGAACATGAAGAACCCGTCGAGGTTGATGCCTTTCGTCGCCGCCGATGAATCCGGGCGCGGGATCGCGATCGTCGAGCGTGAGCTGTAGTAGTTCGGGTCCGCGAACGGGACCGCGATGCTCAGACCGTCCGCGCCGCCACGCATGAATACCGAGACGATGATGTCCCGGTTCGACGCGTAGTGGTTCGACATGACGATCTTCGGCAGCCACGCCGGGAAGAACGCCGCCGCGGAAGCCACGCCCGCGGACGCCGTGATGAACTGGCGACGCGAGAGCTCGTTGTATTCCTCGCAGCCGCAGTCGATGCCGTGTTGGTCGTCCATGGAGGCGTCTCCGGTCAGTACCACTGGAACGCGTTCGCGGACATCGCCAGAGCGATCGTCTCTCGAACGCGGGTGTCGTTGAACGTGCCGGCCTTGAGGTACGACAGGAGGCCGTTGCGCGTCACCAGCGGCATCTCGCCGCCGAAGAAGTTCTGGTCGATCAAATCGACCGCCGCGTCGGGCGAGCCGGCGCGGTACGCGGTCGTGTCTACAAGCACCGTCGTCGTCGAGTTGAAGTTCGACATAGTCGTCGCGAACGACCACCGCGGAAGGATGTTCCCGGCCCAGTACTCGATCTTGTCGGGATAGCCGTCCGGAGTGTCCCAGGCGAACAACTGTTGGCCGAGGGTGATCAGCGAGTTGCTGAGGGTCGTCGCGTTGGTGACGTTCACGTTTGTCGATCGCATCGCCGACACGAGATAATGGAACGGGCGCTTGAGCTTCATCGGCGACGCGGGCAGCCATGTCTCGTTGAGGATCGCGCGGACCATTGCCTTGATGTCGCCGTTCGTCGCGCGGTACGCCGACGCCACCGCGGCGATCTGTGTCTCCGTCGGGCTGGGCGTGAGCAACCACTTCAGCATCTTCGTGGCGATAAAACGCGCCGTGCTCGGATGGTTCACGAGCAAGTCGAGCATCTGCTCGCCTTCCTTGATGCCGTCCGCGCCAAGCGAAGGCGAACCCGCCGGGATGGTCACGCCGAGCACCGTCTTCGAGCCCCAGTCGTGACGGAGGGGGTCGAACACGAAGTTGCCGCGTCCCTGCACCGTCCAACCGGTGAGCACACGCGACAGCTCAGCCACATCGTTCTGGGTGTAGCCGCCGTCCACGCCGAGCGTGTGCAGCTCCATGATCTCGCGCGCGTAGTTCTGATTGGGCGCCGTGTTGCGGCTCGCGTTCTGGTCGAGGTAGACCATCATCGAGGCGCTGTGGGCGCTCGCCTTGAGCAGATCCGAAAACTTGCCGAGGGCGTTCTTGCGAATCACGTCGCGCTGGTCGGCGACGAGCAGGTAGCCCACCTTATCGATGTCTTGATTGAAGTGATCGCTCCAGAACTCCGCCATTCGCTGGTGCAATTGTCGCTGAGAGAACGCTGAGCGAAAGAGCGTCGAGTCGCGTAGCTGCGATTGCACCTGGCCCGCGTCGGCGCTGAACAGCGTGTCCGACGTCTGGCTCATGAGCGGCCACTTCGCCGCGATCGCGTTCTCGACGACCGTGTCGTCGATGCGCGACGAATTGAGCTGATAATTCAGGTAACCCTGGTAGCCCATCGAGTTCACGCGCTGCACTTCGGCCGGCGTGATCCCCAGTGTGAGCCGGCGGACAAGTCGCGTCCCGCCGCTGTCCCACTCGGCGAAGGCGCCGACCATCTCGTTGGGCTGGATACCGGCGAGCGGCTCGCTCGTTGGCGAGTCCGGAACGATGCGGCGGCGGCGCACTGCTTGGGCCGGGGCGCGCTTGGGAAGGACCGCCGCGGCGGCGAGCGCGCCGAGGAAGAAGAATGATCGTCGGGACGGTTGAGTGACGGAGTCTTTGTGCTCCGAGTCCGCGGCGCTCACCTCGTCCTGCCGTTCGTCGTTCGCGGAAACTGCGGCGCCAGATGCTTTCGTCGTGCGCATGCGGATTCCCTCGGCTTCATGAGGTCACTCAGGACCGCGACATGTGTCGGGTGACGCCGGACCGGCTGTAACGTTAAGGCGGTCCGAACCCCTCCTCAAACCCGACACGTCAATCGGCACATTCCCTAGACGATTGTCAAACCCCGACGTCGCACCACATTGTAAGGCCATGGATTCCTACCGACTGTCAACCATCCTCCTGTTGCTCCCGGCACTAGCTGCCGCGCAGGGCCGGTGGAAGGAAATCGGCAAGACGTCCGGCGGTAACTCCGTTTACGTTGACCCGCACAGTGTAAAAAAGGTCAACGGCATTGTCACGGCGCGCGTCCGTGTGAGGTTCACTCCGCCGGTAAAGACGGCCCAGGGGAGCTGGGAGGCGTCGCAGTCGCTCGCCATGTTCGACTGCGCCAAGTCCGCGATCGCGGCGAAGGAAACGGTCTACTACTCTGACGAAAAAGCGGGGAAAGTCGTCGAGCGGAAGGTGAACGCGCAGCCCGGATTCGGCCCCGCGCTCGGCGGCTCGATGGCCAAGCTGGCGCTCGACTATCTGTGCGCGCCGCCCAAATGATCTAGGCGCTTCGACGAATCTCGAAGCGGCAGCGCGCGCCGCCGTCGGCACGGTCGCAGCACTCCCTCACCTCGGCGCCGGTAACGCCGGCGACGAGTTCCTCCATCGCGCGACACACGCCCGGCTGCACCCTGACGGCGCTCGCCACGGGACAGGCATGGCCGCGGATGACGAAACCATCGTCCGTGTTCTCGACGTCGATTTCGGCGCCGAGCTCGCCAAGGAGTGATGCCGCCAGTTTCGCGCGCGTCGCCAAAGACGCGGATTTCGGCGCCGCTTCGTGATCCGCCGCGAGCTTGCGGCCGACGTCGCGGAATAGGGCGTCGAGCTCGCTCGACCCCAGTCGATTCTTCAGCGCGACGAGCAACGCCTCGAGAATCGGCGCATAGGCGGCCGACAGGTGCGGCTCGGCCTCGCGAGCGACGCGATAGACGGTCGCCGGCTTTCCGGGCGTGCCGGTCCGGCGAACGTTGAACTGCTCGACGACGCCGCCGTCCTCGAGCAGGGCGAGATGCGATCGAACGCCGTTGTCGGTGACGCCGAGTTCCGCCGCCAGCTCGTCGACGGTCTTCTCGCCGCGTCGCAGCAACCGGATGATGCGACCTCGCATCGCCCCGCCGATGTTCGTTTCCCACCAGCGCATACGTCCCTCCCTTCTCGTCTTGAATCTACTGCCGGTGGACAATTAGTCAACTAATTCCTTGACAAATTCTTCCGCCGCCCATACGATTGCCCGAAGCACTTGTTCAATCGTTTCGAACTTCCCCTACCGCAGAGGAGTGAGCCACATGAAGTCAGTTCAGCTCTCGCGCGTTTCGATCGCCGCGGCGGCCGTGCTCGTCGCCATCGCGCCACTGTATGCACAGACCAAGACCGCCAAGCTCGATGATCCGACGATCGTCGCCGTCTTCGACGCAGCCAACACGTGGGACATTCAGACCGGTGAGCTCGCCGCCAAGAATGGATCGACGAAAGAGATTCGCGACTTCGGCGCGATGCTCGCGCGCGATCACAAGAACGTTCGGCAGCAGGGCCGCGACTTGGCCAAGAAGCTCAACGTGACTCCCACGCCGCCGAAAGACTTTGCCATGGCGAAGGACCACGAGGCGGCGATGAAGAAGCTCGAGTCCCTCAAGGGGAAGGAGTTCGACAAGGCCTTTCTCCAACACGAGGTTGGCTACCACAAGGCGGTGATCGAGGCCGTGACCACGACGCTGCTCCCCGCGCTGCAGAATGCGGAAGTGAAGGACCTGGTCACCAAGGTCGCGCCGGCCTTCAAGGCGCACGAGGACGCCGCCCAGAACCTCCTCAACAAGCTCTCGTAACCGTCTTTCGGACTTCCCCGCTGCATCCGGCTCGAGTATCCTATTTTCGGGATTTCTTCGGGTGCAGAATGAAGCGGATTTGGTTCGCGACCGATGGCCGGCCGCACGATGCAGTGCTGGGCGTGTTCACGACCAAGGAGGGCGCCGAACGGTACTGCGAGATCCTGATCGAGCGGTACGCGCTCGGGAAAAACCTCAGCGTCATGGGCAAACCGTTAGCCCATGACGCTGACGCTTGGCGGCTCGGCCTCGGCCCGACGGTGTCATCGGCGAACATCGACGAGGAAGTCGAGTTCCTCCGCGGTGCGTGGGTCGTAAAGGTCGACGAGACGTGCCGCATGGTCGCCTGCGAGTTCAGCACCAGGCTAAAGCCCAATCAACCGCCGTCGATCTATCGCGTCGGGATTCATCGCATTTGTCAGGCGCATGGCCGCACGCCGCACGGCGCTCTCGACGGCGCTCGCAAGGCCATGGTCGCGCACCTCGGCCGCGCCCGTACCTGACCCTACCCGCACCGCACCCTTGGGGTCAGACTCCATTTATAGAACTCTAAAATGGGGTCAGACTCCCGACGCGATTCTGCGCCGGCCCGCGTGAAAACGCGACTGGAGTCTGACCCCTAACGCGGGGTTTTGCGCCTCAGTGCGGCGAAATGGGACGGATCGGGCGCTCCCACGGTTCGGACGGCGTCGGGATCAGATTGCCCGACGCTCCTCCCGACGGAACCCGATACGGATCCGCGGCGAGCGGGTTCACCGCGTAGCCCAAGTCGGCCAAGCTACCGATGGTGATCGCGCTCAACGGCATCCCGTTCAAGTTCACGTAGCCGGTCATCAGCTCGCTGCCGAACGTGGACTCGCGCCAGTGCGCGTCGGCCGTTCCGGGTACGCCGTTGTTCTCGACGGGAACCGCATTCGCGCACACCGTTGTGCCGCCGTCGTCCGTGCAGCCCTGCTTCCCTTGCGGACCATAGTAAGCGACCGACGCCGTCCCCTGCGCCACGACGAGCTGCTTGTCGCTCCACAATGTTCCGATGCCGACGATGTGCAGCATCTCGTGCGTGATCACGTCCTGGAGAATGCCGCGTTGCGCCATCGAGGCGACGTCGGCCGCGTCGAACACCATCACACCGACCGACGTGAGCCCGCCGCTCGACGCCGGCCGCGTCACACACGGGCCCGACTGCGCGAGAATCTTGCCGACGCCGTCGATGTCCTGCACCGACGCGTAAATGACGAGGTCCTGGACCGTCTCGTTCAGCACCGGTAGTCCGGGGAATCCGCAGGCCGACGAGATGTCGAGGTTGTTCAGCTTCATGTCCGGCAGATGCCCGGTCACCACCGCGCTGATGCGCGCCGCGGCGTTGTTGAACAACGCTTTCTGGTCATCGGTCATTGCCGGGTTGAGGAAGCGGACGGTGATGTGATAGTCCGTCTTCACAGCCGCGCTGAGATCGAGCGTCAGCGCTCCCGACGCGACGCGCACGGTCTGCGGCAACGCCAATCTGCCGAGCGTCCACGTCGGTACCGCGATTGTGCCGTCGGCGCCGGTCTGACCGCCCGTCGACGCAAGACTACCGTTGCCCCCCGTGACGGCAAACGACAAAGACTGGCCGGGAACCCCGTTGCCGTAGCGGTCCGCCACGCGCACGCGAACAGTGTTGAGCACCGAGCCGGCGAAAGCGGACTGACCGTCACCCTCGACCGCGGCGATCTCCACCGGATCCAACGGCGTGAGATGCGCCGTGAACAACAACGTCGCATTCCCGACGCTCAGCGTCAGTACGTTCGATCCCGCGTGCGTCGAGAAGGCCCAGTCGCCGATATCGGCCTCGCCGTTCGCATTCGTCGTCAGCGCCGACGAAACGGAACCGCCGCCGGTCAGCGCCAAACGGATCTGCGCCGCCGCGATCGGATTCCCGAATGCATCGGTCACGCGGACGCGCGGCGGGGTCGCCGGCGATTCGGCAACGCGCGCCGAAAAGTCCGTCGGTGACGACGTCGTGATCGCGGCGGCTGGACCGGCGGTCGCCATAGCCGTCACGACGATCGGCGCGAGCCCTTCGACGTTGATCGTGAGCGAATCGACGCCGACGCGCGGACCGAGCGTCCATGTCCCGACGCTCGTCGGACCGCGAATCGTTTTGCCGGGCACGTCGGCGATCGAGCCATTCGCCGCGGACACCGTGACCGTGAAGCTCGCATTCGATACGGCGACGCCGTTCGCGTCTTCGACGATGAATCGCGGCGCGGTCAGAAGCTTTTGACCGGCGGCGCCGGTTTGCGCGTCGCCCGAGACGACACGCACCGACGCGGGCGGACCCGACGGTGACGTGGAGTCTCCGCACGAAATCAAAAAAAGCGTGAGCGCGCTGACGGACACAAGCGCGCGGAGGCTTGATGCGAACACGTGGGTTGTGGAGAGAGAGTCGGTACTTACACTCGAGACACCCGAAATGATGCACCTCCCCGACTCAAACGTTCCGGCGATCAACGGTCACAACAACGTCCCGCGAAGCACCATCCAGGACACGGTGAAGTAGATCACCAATCCCGTAACATCCACAAGAGTCGCGACGAACGGCGCGGATGCGCTCGCCGGATCGAAGCCCAGGCGACGCAGCACGAACGGCAGCATCGATCCGGCGAATGAGCCGAACGCGACGATGCCGACCAGGGAGAGGCCAACAGCGAGCGCGACCAACAAGTAGTGCGCTCCATAGTCGTAAAAACCGATGTGCTGCCACAGCACGATCCGCGCGAAACCAACGGAGCCAAGAATGGCTCCGAGCGTGAGCCCGGTCGGCAGCTCGCGCGCCGCAATCCGCCACCAATCGCGCAGCTTGATCTCGCCCAGCGCGAGCGCGCGAATGATCAACGACGTCGCCTGCGAGCCCGAGTTGCCGCCCGAGCTCATGACCAATGGGATGAACATCGCGAGCAACGCCACGCGTTCGATCACCGATTCGAAATGCTGCATCGCCGTCGCCGTCAGCATCTCGGAGAGAAACAGGGCGCAGAGCCACGGCGCGCGCTTGCGAATCATGTGACCGAACCCGATGTCCATATACGGAGCGTCGAGCGCCTCCATGCCGCCGAACTTCTGCACGTCTTCCGTCTGCTCGCGAACGATCGCGTCGATGACGTCGTCCACCGTGACGATGCCCAGCACATGACGCTCGTCGTCGACGACCGGAACCGCGAGCAGGTTGTATTTCGCGATGACGCGAGCCACCTCCTCGCGATCCGTGCCCGGCGAGACCACCGCGGGTGACCGCCGATCTCCTGCGTCGTGGACGTTGAGCGCGGGATCGGCGAGCATCAGTTGCCGCAGGGACACCACGCCACTCAGGTGCTCTTCGGCGTCGATGAGATAGACGACGTACACCGTCTCCTTGACGCGCGCGACGCCGCGGATGTACTCGAGCGTCTGCCCCACGCTCCAGTCCGACGGAACGGTCAGGACCTCCGTCGTCATGATGCCGCCCGCCGAATCGGCGGGATATTTCAAGAGCAGTTTGAGCGACCGCCGCGTTTCCGCGTCGACTCGCTCGAGCAGTCGCTCGCGATCCTCGCCGTGCAGTTCGCGGAAGACGTCGGCTTGCTGGTCCGCGGACATCGCTTCGACCAGCGCGACCGCGGCGTCGGTCTCCATCCGCTGAATGATCTCGTAACGGTGGTCGAGCTCGGGCTCGTCGAAGACCTGGACCGCGACGTCGAATGGAAGTGCGGCGAGCACTTTCGCCGCGCCACCCGGCGGCAGGTCGCGCAGCGCCTCCGCGATGTCGGCGATGCGCATGCCGGCCAACGTTTCGGTCAGCTCGGCGGGGTCTCCGTGCAGGAGATAGAGCAGTTCGGGAGCGGGCATGATTGACGGCGGCCAGGCGTGGTCTACCGGACGGCGACGGACAAGCTCGAACAAGCTACTGCTTCGCCGAAATTCAGGGCATGATCCGCTGCCGCGGGCCTATGATGTGCGAGACCGTAACAGCTCCAACGTCAACGGCTCCAACGTCGCGCCCATCGGTGTCATACGAGACTCACGTACCGGAGCGCCTGCTGCAACGCGGCGGGCGGCAATGGATCGTTCGCGAGGTGAACTCGCGCGGCGTGCCCGGCGCGCGCCGCGACACGTGCCTCATATGTGAATCCGCCGAGGTCATCCGCCGAATCTGGGATTTCCCTTCCGATTGGCGAAACGTCGACGACGAATCACTCTGGAGGCTGTGCGATGGATCGGCGCGGTGAATGTTGCCGCGCCGTCTTTGCCGGCGCGCCTCTCACCCGCCCGACGCCGGGGACCGGCGATCGAACCACGCTTGCGACGCGGCGAAGCGTTCGCGCAACAGCTCCGTATCGCCGCCGCGCAACGCCGCTCTGAGAGTCGCCACTTCGCGTTCCGCGCTGGCGAGCGCCTCGTCGATCGCGGCGCGATTGTCCGCCGCGATCGCGGTCCACATCTCCGGCGAGCTTCCGGCGAGACGAGTCGTATCGCGACCGCCCGGCCCGAGAGCATCTCGGTCGATACCCGCGCCGGCGAGTGCCAACCCGAGCGCCATTGAAACGAGGTGCGGCAGGTGGCTGGTCCACGCGACGTGACGATCGTGCGCCTCGGCGTCGATGAGAGATGGTGTCGCGCCAAGCCACATCCAGAAGTGCTTCGCCACCTCGACGACCGGTGAAACCGTACGCGGCGGCGACACGGGACAGAGATACACTAGCGCGTCGGCGAACAGGTTCCGCCGCGAGGCGGTCCACCCGGAACGATGGTCGCCGGCCATCGGATGCGAGCCGACAAAGCATCCGTCCAAGCCGAGGGCGCGCGCTTCATTGACGATGCTCGTCTTGGTGCTGCCGACGTCGGTCACGAGCCTCGCCGACCGCGCGACGCGCGCCAATCGGCGCAGCATGGCGGGCGCCTGGTCGACCGGAACGGCCAACACAATGACGTCCGCACCCGCGCCATCGAAGTCGATATCGAGTGGATCGCTCACGATCCCGTCGCGGACGGCGGCATCGAGCTGTTCGCGATCGGCGTCGTAGCCGCGAACACGGACCCCTCGCGCGGTGAGATCGCGCGCGATCGATCCGCCGATCAACCCCAGGCCGACGACCGTCGCGCTCTTGAAAAAACCATCCGGCGCCCCTGCCGTCGTCACAGCGACTCCGACGTTTGCTCTTGCACACGCCGCGACATGCCGACGATCTGCCAGAAGATCTCGCGGATGGGCTCAGTCGGCAGTTGGGCGTCGCGCGCCACGCCCGTGACGCGTCGGATCACGGCCGCTTCGCGCGTCGGGTCGAGAATCGGCAATCCGGCGGCGCGCTTCAGGTCACCGGTACGCTTGCCGAGCTTGAGCCGGCGGGCGAGGAGCGACACGATCTCGTTGTCGATGCGTTCGATCTCCTCGCGACAGCGTGCGAGCTCCGCGGTCGCGCTCTCGCGCTCACCGGTTCCGCGCCCGTCACTCATGCGACGGCTCTCGCCTCGGCCGGCGTACCCATCGTGCGACCGGCGGCGGCGGCGAATGCCGCCAGCGACTGCATCATCGTCGCGAAGCCCGTGGGCGCGAGCGACTGATCGCCATCGGACAGCGCGCGCTCCGGATCCGGATGCACTTCGACGATGAGACCATCCGCGCCGGCCGCGATCGCGGCGAAGGCCAGCGGCGCCACGAGCTCGGCATCGCCACCCGCGTGACTCGGATCGACGATCACCGGAAGGTGCGATTCACGCTTGAGCACCGGAATGGCCCCGATGTCGAGCGTGTTGCGTGTCGCGGTTTCGTACGTGCGAATGCCACGCTCACACAGCACGACGTCATGGTTGCCATTGGCCATGATGTATTCGGCGGCCATGAGCAGTTCTTTCACCGTGGCCGACAATCCGCGCTTGAGCAGCACCGGCCGACGCACCCGTCCGAGCTCGGCGAGCAGCGAGAAATTCTGCATGTTGCGCGCGCCGACCTGGAGCATGTCGGCGTGCTCGGCGACGAGGTCCACCTGCCGCGTGTCCATTACCTCCGTCACAACGGGAAGCCCTGTCGCCGCGCGGACCTCGACGAGGAGCCGAAGTGCTTGCTCGCCGAGTCCCTGGAAGGCGTAGGGCGACGTTCGCGGCTTGAAGGCGCCGCCGCGCAACATGGACGCGCCCGCCTGTCGCACCTCGCGCGCGGTCGACAGCAGCATGTCGCGCCCTTCGACGGAACAGGGGCCGGCGATGACGGAGATCTCCCGTCCACCGAACTCGGCGCGCGCGTCGCGCCCGCCCACCCGCACCACCGTGCGATCCGCCGCGAATTCGCGCGACGCCAGCTTGTACGGCTTGAGGACCGGCGTGACCGACTCGACACCCGGCAACGAACGCAACGGCACTTCGTCGAGCAACGACTCGTCGCCGATGCAGCCGATGATGGTGCGCCGCTCGCCGCGCGAGAGGTGGGTGCGCATGCCGAGCGACTCGATCCGCTCACGGATATGGTCGATCTCAGCGTCGCTGACGTCCGATTTGGTCACGATGATCATGGGTTTGGCCGGCAACGCCGGAATTGAGGGCAGAAAACAAAAACGACCCGTGAGTTTCTCACGGGTCGTCGGGTTCGTTTTAACGCGGGGATCAGCTCAGCGCGTACGACTCCAACCTCGGCCCGTGACAGGGGTCGCGAAGTAATAGAAGTAACCGTAGGCGCCAAAGCGGATCATGGTTCGTACGGTAGCGCGCGATATGAGTCTCGTCAAGCGGTAGTAAAACCGTTCTTGAACCACAGAGATCACAGAGATCACGGAGAAAACTGCCGAGAGGAACCTACTGAGCGGCGGTTCCAAAGAAACGACCCTGGGGGCTCGTCGAGAATGGAATCGGTTCGGCGACCGGGATATACCTCTGTGATCTCCGTGATCCCTGTGTTTCAATTAGCTGTTTCGCAGTCTCTATCCGTATTCGACCGATGCTCATTCTGCACGATGCCGCTACCCTCGCCTCCATCCGCTCACGTGTCGAGCGGCTGACGCCCGGCGCCAAGCGGCTATGGGGGAAGATGACGGTGGACCAAATGCTCTGGCATGTGAACCAGGCGATGGAGCAGCCCCTCGGTCGCATCAGGTTCAAGCGAACGATCAAGTTCGTACCGCGATCGGTCATCAAGTTCCTGATCCTGAACGTGAAATGGCCGCGGGGCGCGCGGACGCAGCCGGAAATCTTCGTCGGCGCCGAGCGTCACGCATTCGAGCACGAGCATCGACGGTGCTTGGCGCTGATCGATGAATTCACGTCAAGGCCGATCGATGGCCCGTGGCCCGTGTCCGACACGCTCGGCAAGATGTCCGGACGCGACTGGAGCCGGCTCGAGGCGATCCACCTCGACCATCACCTCAAACAGTTCAGCCTTTGACGTCGGCCATCTCGCGCTTCTCGACGAAATCGTAGAGCGTCACACGGCGCAGGTGATAGAACGCGGTCCAGTAGTTTCGCAGCGCCTGGACATGCGTGATGACCGAATTGTCCTTGTCCGATTGCGCGTTGTACAAATCCGTGTTGCTGATCTTGCCGATGATGTAGCGGTTGCGCGCGACCTCGAACTGTTTCGCCGACACGGTGTCCGCTTTGGCAGCGAGGATCACGTTGCGCTGCGCCTGCTGCAGCCCCAGCGCGGCAAAGCGCGCTTCCTCGACCAGGGCGTCGGTGCGCATGCGATTGTTCGTGGCGACGCGTCGGTCTTCGGCCGTCGCCGCCTGAACGTCGGCGTGGCCGGCGCCCCATTGCATCATCGGCAGGCTGACGCTCACCGAGAGCGCCTGCCGTCCGAGAGGACTCTGGTATGCTTCGTTGAACGCCGATGCCGTTTGATTGAAGCCGAACGTCGCGCGGACCGAGGCGTTGAACTGGTTCGACAGCTTCGCCGCGCTGAGCAGTCGCTTCGACTGCACGTCGTCGAGCGTACCCTGTTCCATCACGCTCGAGTTGCGCAGCGCCTCTTTCACGGCGAGCTCGGCGTCCGCGTCGACGTTCGGGATCGAATCCGGCGCGACGATCGTCATCGGCTGGCCCTCTGGATAGGCGATCGTCCGGCGAAGCGCCGCCTCGGCCCGATCGCGCGCCAACCGCGCGTCCTCGACTGCCGCCCGCGCGCGAAGCAGCGCGAGCTCGCTCTTCAACAGATCGTTCTCACCGATCTTGCCGACCTCGAATCGTCCCTTGTTCAGCGTGTACAGCGTGTCGTTGACCGCCACGTTGGCCGTCGCATTGGCGAGCGTGATCTGCTGCGCATAGAGATTGAAAAAGGCGTCGGCCGTGGACGCGGCGACATCCTCGCGCGCTTCGAGATACGCACGCTCGGCGACGGACGCGCCGAGCGATTGCACACGCTCTTCCCAGACGACCGTCCGTGGCTTGAACAAGTCTTGCTGGAGCGACACGACGTGCGACGTCTGCCACGACCGATTGTTCAAGTTCCCGAATTCATCCAGACGGCTGACCGCCTCGCCGACGCTGATCTGTCCGCCGGTGAGGGGAATGCGTTGGCTGAACCCGAGGTTGAACGAGGACTGGTTCTGCGACTGTCCGATGAATTGTGTCGAGCCGTCGGGCAGCGTGATCGGGTTGATGCCGTGATTGTAGTTGGCCGCGTCGCCGGTGAGGAATAGCTGGGGGAGCAGCCGCGAGTTGAAGGCGTCGTTCCGATATCGCGCCGCGTCCCGCGAGCCTCGCGCAATCTGCGCCGCCGGCCCCTGCCTTTGCGCCATGGCGATCGCGTCCTGAAGGGTGAGTACCTGCCCCCGAATGCGTGGCGGCATGATCAGAACGGCGACGGCTATGACCAAGAGTGGGATGCGCATGTGGCACCTTCAGGTGAGCAAAAGATCGCAATTGGGGTCTGACCCCAATTCGGGTGCGGTTCGGGGCATGTGACGGCAACTCGTACCGAATTACTCGTAGCGGAGGCAGACGATCGGATCTTGCTTCGCCGCGCGCGACGCCGGCATGATGCCGAACACGAGGCCGACGGCGACGGATACCCCGAACGCGACGGCCACCGACAGCGGCGACACGATCGTGTGGATCTTGGCAATGCGCTCGATCGTCGCCGCGAGGATGCCGCCGACGATGATCCCCGCGAGACCGCCGGCGAGGCTGATCATCACCGCTTCGCTGAGGAATTGCGCGAGCACGTCCTTCTGCGTCGCGCCGACGGCGCGGCGGACGCCGATCTCCTTGATGCGCTCGAGGATCGACGCGAGCATGATGTTCATGATCCCGATCCCGCCGACGATGAGCGAGATCGACGCGATCGCGCCGAGTACGACGTTGAAAATCGTCTTGGCCCGCTGTTGCTGCTGAAGGATCAACTCCGGCACGGTGATCTCGAAATCGGTCACGTCGTTGTGCCGGCGCTGAAGCATACGCCGCGTCACCTCGGCCACCGATGGCACGAGCTCCGAGCGCCCGACCTGCACGATGATCTTGTCGAGCTGGTTGTAGTTGCGCTTCTCCGCTCGCTGATCGTCCGTCTCGGTGGAATCGTTCGCGCTGCCGCTGTTGTGCTCTTTGGCGGCGAGCTCCATCTCGGTCTGCGTCACTTCAGCGCGATTGCGGTAGCGGAGGAGCATCGTCTGCAGCGGGACGTAGACGTCCATGTTCGCGTCGCGGATACCGAGCTTCTGCGACGTCTCGCTCGACACTTTGCGATCCTCGAGCACACCGACGACGGTAAGCCACTGGCTGCCGACTTTGATGCTCTTGCCGATCGGGTCGCTCGTCGTGAAGAAGCGCGACTTGACGCCCTGGCCGATCACGGCGACGGATGCCGCCGCGCGAAAGTGCAGCGGCGCGAACGACGCGCCCTCGGCGACATGCAGATTCATGACCCGCATATATGAGGAATCGACGCCGACCAGCTTCCCCGAGCGATGCAGTCCTTCGCGCGTGATCACACTGTTGATCACCACTTCGCTGCTCGTCGCCGCGACCTCGGGGATCGTCGAGCGAATCGCCTCGGCGTCGAGATACGAGAGGCCCGGCGTGAAGCGCTTCGACTCCTTCTTGTCGCCGTCGCTCTGTACCTTCCCTTCCTTCTGCTCGATGATCGGCGTGATGACCACGTTATTGACGCCGAGCATCTTCATCTGCTCGAGGATCTCCTGCTCGGCGCCCTTGCCGATGGCGAGCATGGCGATGACCGAGGCAACGCCGAACAAGATGCCCAGCGAGGTGAGTCCCGCGCGCAGCTTGTTGTGAGCGACCGCCTCGGCCGCCGTGCGGGCCGAGAAGGTGATGTGACCGATCAACCCTTCTTACCCGGTGCGGCCGGCGCCCCCTGCGGGGCCGCGGCCGGCAGCGTGACGCTCTTTGCCGTATCTCCCGTGGTGTTCTGTGGCGTCACGGGCTTGAGACCCGGGATCGTCACGGTCTTGAGGTCGGCCTTGTCGGTCGGCGGGGCGAGGAGCACGCGATCTTCTTTGGCGATACCCTTGCGGACGATGATCTCGTTGTCGTTCAGCGCGCCGGTCTCGACCATCTGCTTCACGACGCCGCGCCCGTCCTTCTTGTAGACCCACGAGAAGCCGCCGTCGTTCGTCACGGCCTCGAGCGGCACGGAGAGCACGTTGGGAATCGACGCGACCTCGATCGCGTTCGACGTCGTCATTCCGGGACGCAGCGTGGTGTCCGCCTTCGAGACCTCGATCTTCACCTCGAAAACCTTCGAGTCCTGGTTCGGACGCTGCTCGCCGACGTTCGCGATCTCCGTGATCTTGCCGGAAAGCTTTTTCGTCGGATCCGCATCGAGTGAGATCGACACCGGTTGGCCGACCGAGAGTTTCCGGACGTCGACTTCGTTGACGTAGGTCTGCGACTCCATCTGGGTCAGATCGGGAAGCGTCGCGACCATGTTGTCCCAAGTGTTCCAGTTGGAACCGACGCCCTTTTTCTTGCCGTCGTACTCGCGCACGTAGATGACCATGCCCGGAGACGGGGCCATGATCGTGAACCCGGCGAGCGCGTCCTGTACCATCTTGAGGTTGTTCTGCTGGCGGCCGAGGTCCGCCGCGGCGACCGTCATCTTGGCGACCGCCTGCTTCGTCTTGGTGTCGAGATTCCGCTTCGCTTGATCGAGCGCGCGCTGTGACTTCTCGAGATCGATCTCGGCCTGGCGCTTGATGCTCGGCGCTTCGAATTGCGCCTGCTCCTTGGCGATCTTCTTCTCTTCGAGCGTGTACTCGGCCGTGCGAACGTCCTCGCGCGCCTGCGACAGATTCAGCGTCGAGTCGAGTGAGGCGTTGGTGTACTCCGCCTGCGCTTTCTGGAGATCCAGCGTCACGCTTTGCATGCGCGTGGCCGCGGGCGATCGATCGAGCTCGGCGATGCGCTCGCCCTGCTTCACGACCGTTCCTTCCGGGATCAGCCACGTGATCTTCGACTGATAGACCTGCGCGGCCATCGAGTTCGGTCCCTGGACCTTCACGAACTTCCGCGCGCGAAGCTCGCCGGTGGTCGTGACGAGGACTTTGAAGTTGCCTTGCTTCACCGGAACGGTGAGCGACGTCTCAGCGGCCGAGGCCGTGGCGGGCCACTTGTACCAGGCGACGGGTCCGCCAATCACCAGCACTGCGATCAAGAGCGGCAGCCAACGCTTGCGAAGCTGTTGCATCCGAAGGACTCCCAGATCGAAGTCGGCCAGCGGGCGGCAGCGCCCAAAGTGGCAGGAGGTTAGTCGTGGGCTTTACGAACTTCAATACAGAAATGATTACAATTCGGTGAACGACGACCAGCACCTGTGAAAGAGGCGCCGGGTCGTCGTGTCGCATCGAGACAACAACTGTTCGATCCTGGGACGAACTCGTTTCGTCCCACGGTGTTGGACACCACGAGCGCGGGAAGCGTTTTGTGCGCGTTGGACGTTCGTCCCGCCCTAAAGGACTGGCGTGCCCGCTTACCGCCTCTCAGATTCGCGGGGCATGCGCGCGACCCTCTCGGTCTCCCTCCGACTCACGATGTTTATCCTCGCGGCGACGACCGTCGTCGCGGGTGCCCAAGTGCAGTCCGGCCGCCGTGAGATGGTCGGCTTCATCCGTGACTCGGCCGGAACCGGAATCGAAGGTGCGACCGTGCAAATCGCCGGAAACGTGCTGCGCACCGATCCGCGGGGATCATTTCGTCTTTGGGCCCCCGACCTGGACACCCTGACCATCGTCGTGCACCGCGTCGGGTTCGAGGCGCTCGAGGCGTTGCTGACGGCAAACAGCAAGCAGTGGGACACGGTGGTCGTCGAGCTGAACCGTGTCGCGCAAAACCTGGCGGGAATGACAGTTACGAGCTCCGCGGCCGCGAGACGGGCCCTCGCGCTCAAGGACTTCGATGAACGAAAGGCGCGCGGCCTCGGCGTGTTCGTAACGCGCTCCGACATTCTCGCCCGCAACCCGTCGCGGTTGAGCGACCTGCTGCGAGACAAACGCGGCGTGCGGCTGGTCAAGCTAGTGAACAACTACTACGGTGTCCGCTTCGCCGCGTACTCGTCCTCGTTCCGGGCGTGTATTCCGAGCATGTGGGTGGACGGTCAGCTCGCCCCGGGGATGGAGATCGACGATCTCCTGCCGAACGACATTTACGCCATCGAGCTCTATGAGAGCTTCTCGTCGGTTCCGGTGGAGTTCGCGCCGCGAACGTCGACGGTTCCGTGCGGAACGATCGTGATCTGGACGAGAGTTCCCGGGCTCAAAGACAAACCCCCGGCGTCCTGATTCGCGGGCCGCGGGTCGTCGGAGCCGATTAGCGCGCTCGTTTCGGCGTTCGTTTCGGTGTTGGTTTCGCTGGCGCCCCGAGGATTCCCCGGATCATGCGCCGTACGTGCGGGACGACCTCGAGCGGCGTTCGATCCGGGCCGGCGAGCGAATTGAATGTGTGAAAGCTCAGCAACACGTCGAGTGTGTTGACCAGCTCCGATCGATCCACGGCCGGGCTCTTCGGGGCGCCGAACTGGGCGAGTATCGCTTCGATACCGCGGCGTCGACGAAGATTCTTCTCGAGAAGAACCTTGTCCAAGTCCGGGTCGAGACCGGCGACACCGACCATTTTGAGCATGAGTTGGCGGTTGTCGTCATAGAACCGGCCGAGCATTCCGACGAGGGCGTCGAGCGCTCCGCCGAGGTCTTTCGCCTCGAAGACCGTCGGCATCCCGCTGAACGCGTCCCGCTCGACGAGGAGATCGAAAACCTCGCCGAGCAGAACGCCTTTCGAACCGAAGTGGTTGTACACCGTCATGCGCGTGACGCCGGCTCGGCGCGCCACCGCATCCAGCGAAAACGCGCCGAGGTCGTCGAGGTTCAACACCTCGGCGGCCGCGGCAAGGATCTTGTCCCGCCCCGCATCGACTACGTGTTTGCGGTCCTGCTTGGGGTACGGGCGCGGAGTCATCTGAAACCGATCAAATTGACATCACGTAAAAGGAGATTATACATGGTGTATAACTGAATAGCCCGCCCCCTGGAGGGAACGATGTCCTGGTATGGCGTCCTGAAGGTACTGCACGTCTTCGCTGCTGTCGTCTGGATCGGCGGCGGCGCCATGTTCGCGATGATCACCGCCCGTCTTCTGCGAAGTCGGGACCGCGGCGCCCTCGGGGCCGTCATTCCGCAAATGGCCCGACAACTCGGCGCCGCCGGTGGACCGGCCTCGGGAACGGTTCTTCTGACCGGCATCGCCATGGTGCTCGTCGGCCATATCGGCTTCGACACGCTCTGGGTTCGCCTCGGATTCGGCGGAATCGTCCTCCACTTCCTCTTCGGTGCGTTTGTCATGCGCAAGCGTACGATGAGTCTCGTGCAGGCAGTCTCGGTGCCCTCGGCCGACGAAGCCGAAGTCGCCCGCGCGGGGGCTCGGGTGCGGTCCGGGATGCTCGCCTATCTGGCGCTCATGGCCGCGGTGATTGTCGTGATGGTCCTCAAACCGGTGTGAGGCAGGCGATGCTCGAAGCAACCACGTTCGGAAACGGGCTCCACTACGCCATCGTATCTGGGCCTGATGGAATGCAGTTCGCCGCGGCCGGAGCGGACGAAGACGAAATGATCGCTGGGCTCGTTCGCTACATCAAACAACGTTGCGGCTTTACCCTATGGCCGCGAGACGCCGGTGAACTGATGGCGTTGCTCGACGCTGGGCAGACGGCCGACGCGATCGATCTCTATTTCGATCGCGTCGGAGATCGGTGGGATTCCGAGTATCTCGAGCTCGTGTCGCCCGCCGAATCCGTCCGCGCTGCCGTCTAGAACAGTCCGACGATCTCCCCGTTCGGCAATCGTGCCATGCGTTCGGCGGCGGGCTCTTTCGGCAGGCCGGGCATCGTCATGATGTCGCCGCACTGCGCGACGATGAAGCCGGCTCCCGCCGCGGGGCGCACCTCGTTGACCATGATGCGGAAGCCGCGTGGCCTGCCCAGCCGCGTCGCGTCGTCGGTGAGCGAGTACTGCGTCTTCGCCATGCAGACGGGCGTCTCGCCCAATCCAATGGATTGCAGGTAGTCGATCGTCTTCTCGGCGGACGGGGTGTAGTCGGCGCCGTCGCCACCATAAATCTGGCGAACGATGATGTCGATCTTTTCCTTGATCGGCAGATTCGTCGGATAGAGGGGACGGAACTCGGCCTGCTTCTTGTCGAGGAGCGACAGCAGCTCCGCGCCGAGCGCTTCCCCGCCCGCCCCGCCCTTCTCCCACACTTCGGCCAGCGCAACCGGAACGCCGAGTGATTCGACGAACTCGGAGATCACTCGGAGCTCGGCTTCGGTATCCGAGCTGCGGCGGTTCAGCGCGACGACGCCGGGCACGCCGAAGTGTTTCACGTTCTCGATGTGCTTCTCGAGATTCGGCAAACCGCGGCGCAGGGCATCGAGATCTTCGACACCGAGATTCTTCTTGTCGGCGCCGCCATGCATCTTGAGCGACCGCACCGTCGCGACGATCACCGCCGCTTCGGGCTGCAAGCCGCCCATTCGACATTTGATATTGAAGAACTTCTCGGCCCCGAGGTCGGAGCCGAAGCCCGCTTCGGTGACGACGATGTCGGCAAGGGCGAGCGCCGAGCGTGTGGCGAGGATGCTGTTGCAACCATGCGCGATGTTGCCGAACGGTCCGGCGTGCACGAAGGCGGGTCCGCCTTCGAGCGTCTGCACGATGTTCGGGCGGATCGCGTCCTTGAGGAGGAGCGCCATCGCACCGGTCGCGCGGAGCTAGCCGGCGGTCACCGGGCGCTTGGCTGAGCCGTAGGTCGAGCCGACGATGATTCGGGCCAGGCGCTCCTCGAGGTCCTGCGGGCTCGTCGCCAGGGCGACGATCGCCATGATCTCGCTCGCCGGGATGATGACGAACCGCTCTTCGCGCGGGACGCCATCGGCGGCGCCGCCAAGCCCCACGATCACGTTGCGCAGCGCGCGATCGTTCATGTCGATCGTGCGCGGCCAGGTGATGCGGCGCGGGTCGATGCCGAGCGCGTTGCCCTGGTGCAGATGGTTGTCGAGCATCGCCGCGAGCAGAGCGTGCGCGCTGGAGATCGCGTGGAAGTCGCCAGTGAAATGCAGATTGATGTCGTCCATCGGGACGACCTGCGCGTAGCCGCCGCCCGCCGCGCCGCCTTTGACGCCGAACACCGGGCCGAGGCTTGGCTCGCGAATGCACAGCGCCACCTGCTTGCCCATTCGCCGCAGCGCCTGCGCGAGCCCGACGGAGACCGTGCTCTTCCCTTCACCAGCCGGCGTCGGATTCGTCGCCGTGACGACGACGAGCCGTCCACGCACCGGACGCTGCGAGACGTCGAGCGGAATCTTCGCCTTGTATTTGCCGTAGAAATCGAGCTCGTCGCGCTCGAGACCCAGCTCGGCGGCGACGTCCTCGATCGGACGCATCTTCACTCGTTGCGCGATTTCGATATCGGAGGGGACCACGGAGGTGCTCACGTCTTACTCCTGGAGTTGCGTCGGTGAAATCCGGTGGGGATGGCAGTACACGTTGCCGCTCTCGCCTCGTACGAGCGCGGCGAGCGTTACGTTGGCCGCTTCGGCGAAGCGGATGGCGAGGCCGGTGGGTCGCGAGATGGCCGCCAGTAGCTCCACGCCGCACATGGCCGCCTTTTGTACCATCTCGTAGCTGGCGCGGCTCGTCACGACGACGAAACCGCCATTCGCCGCGCGGCCGTCGCGGCCGAGTGCGCCGAGCACTTTGTCCAGCGCGTTGTGACGCCCGACGTCTTCACGCACGACGTGCACCTCGCCGTCCGCAGTGGCCCATCCGGCGCCGTGCACCGTGCTCGTCTCATTGTTGATCGTCTGGCGGCGCGAGAGCTCGCTCGCCGCTTTCCACAACGCGTCGGGAGCAACGAAGAGGGTGTTGTCGACGACCGCCGGAACGCGGAGCGCGTCGCCGATCGTCTCGACGCCGCAGAGGCCGCAGCCGGTTCGGGCGACCAATCCGCGCGCGCGGTCGCTCAGTCGCTCGGCATCGGTCGACGAGACCTCCATCTGCACTTCGATGCCGTGGCTTGCGCGAACGACCTCGACGCCGCGCAGATCGCGCGCGCCAGCGACGATGCCCTCGGTGACACTGAATCCGACGGCGAGATCCTCGAGGTCCGCCGGCGTGGCCATCACAACGACGTATGGTCGTCCGTTGTAGACCAGCGCGACCGGTACTTCCTCGGCGACGACCGCCGATGCCGCCATCGCGTCGCGACCTCGAAGCCGGATGAAATCTCTCGGCTCCGTCGGTCGCGCGTAGCCCAACCCGACGAGCGGATGATCAGTGACCGCCATTGCTCCCACTGCTGGTCGGCACATCCGCGGCCGTGTTCTGCACGAAGCGCCAACCGAAGCGGCCCTTGATGCAGAGATTGCCCTGCGTAATCGAGTTTTCGAGCGGCGACGTCGCTTTCAAGATCTCGCCGTCCTGGACGTGCAGGCTCAACGTGCAACCGACCCCGCAGTAGGGACAGATCGTGTCCGTCGTCGTCTGCCGCGATTCGTCCCACGTCCCCTCGGCGCGCATGTCGAATTCCTTCTTTGCCATGAGCGCACCGGTCGGGCAAACGGCAATGCAATTGCCGCAATAGACGCACGCCGATTCGGGGAGCGGGACGGCGAACTCCGTCGAGATGTGGGCGTCGAAGCCGCGTCCGGCCACGGCAATCGCGAACGTGTTCTGGTGATCCGGACCGCACGCCTCGACGCACTTATAGCAGAGAATGCACTTGCCGTAGTCGCGGACGTAGAGATCGTTGTCCACCTTCGCCGGCTCGGCGACGGTCGCCGCGTAGCGTGGATCGGGCGTCGCGTGATGTCCTGGAATCGATGCATCTCGCGTCCCGAGGGGGGCGGCGGGAGCGGGGGGTCCGAACCGGTCGGGCTTGGCGTCGTACTCTTCGATCCATTCGCGTACCTTCGGCGTCGTCGAGAGATCGACGGAGGACGCGAGCAGCTCGAGCACCAACTTGCGACTGTGGTTGACGCGCTCGGACTTGGTCTTGATGACCATTCCTTCTTCGGCCGCACGAGAACAGGACGGCACGAGAACGCGCGCTCCTTCCATTTCCACGACGCAGATACGGCACGCGTTCACGGGGTGGAGCGTCTCGAGAAAGCAGAGAGTCGGAATCTCGACGCCGATCGAGCGACAGGCCTCGAGGACCGTGGTGCCTTCACGCACGGTCACGGACTGTCCGTCGATCGTGAGCGTGACCGTACGCACCGAGTTTCGCCTTTTCTGATCCGTGGCGATGGTCGGGCGTTGCAGCTGAACGAGCGGTCCTGTAGCGACAGCGGTCACCAGTTCTCCTGAATCATTTTCATGCGATCTCCAGCCTTTCCGCCGCGTTAGGGGTCAGACTCCAACGAAACAACGGAGTCTGACCCCTAACGCGGGTTTTGGGTCTTGCCTTGGAGCAAACCAACTCGGTGGATCGCGGATTCGATCGCGGCGTAGGCAGTTTGGCCGAGTCCGCAGATCGAGGCGTCTTTCATGGCGAGGCCGACCTCGTCGAGGAGGGCGACCTCTTGGCCTACGCCGCCGAGCGTTTTTCCGCTGGCGATGCGATACAATGCTTCTTCCTGCCGAACGGTGCCGACGCGGCACGGGACGCACTGGCCGCACGACTCGTCGCGGAAGAACGAGGCGATGCGCAGCAGGACGTCCGGCATGTCGGCGCGGTCGTCGAACACGACGATGACGCCCGAGCCAAGCGTCGCTTTCGCGGCGCGGGCGCCCTCGAAGGTGAGCGGGATGTCGAGCTCGTTCGGACCGACGAACACGCCGGCGGCGCCGCCAAGCAAGATCGCCTGGATCGCGCGCCCGTTCGGGACACCCCCGGCCATCTCGATCAGATCGCGCAACGTTTTGCCGAACGGCACTTCATAGACGCCCGGTTCGGCGACATTGCCGCTCAAACAGAACAGCTTCGTTCCGGTGGACTGTCCTCCGCTCCCGACCGCCGCGAACGCCTGGCCGCCCTCGAGCACGATCCACGGGATGTTGGCGAGCGTCTCGACGTTGTTGACCACCGTCGGCAGGCCGAACAAGCCGGCCTGCACGGGAAACGGCGGCTTGTTCCTCGGTTCGCCGCGATACCCTTCGATCGAATTGAAGATCGCCGTCTCCTCGCCGCAGATGTACGCGCCGGCGCCGCGACGAATCTCGATGTCGAACTTGATGCCGCGACCGATGATGTTGTCGCCGAGGAAGTCATGGGCGCGCGCCTGCTCGATCGCCTGCTGCATGCGCTGCGTGGCGAGTGGATACTCGCCGCGGATGTAGACGAAGCCGCGCTCGCATCCCGTGGCGATGCCGGCGATCGTCATCGCTTCGACGATCGCGAACGGATCACCCTCCATGAGCACGCGATCCTTGAACGTTCCCGGCTCGGATTCGTCGGCGTTGCAGATCAGGTAGTGCGGCCGCGCCGGCTGCTTGGCGACGGCCTCCCATTTTCGCCCGGTCGGAAATGCCGCCCCGCCGCGTCCCATCAGCTTCGAGTCGATGACTTCGCGAATCACGGCTTCCGAACCGATCTCGATCGCGCGACGAAGCGCCTCGAAGCCGCCGCTCGCGCGGTAGCCGGCGATGCTCGTCGGATCGACCGCGTCGATTCGACGAAGCAAGCGCAAGTTCGGATTCGGCTGGGTCGTTTCCGTCTGCGGCAGACGCAATGTCTGCGTCTCCGTCATCATGGGCTCGGCATCGGCGACCAGCCATTGCATCGCATACATGCCGGACGACCGCATCGCCCGCGGAAGACCGGACGTCCTCTGCGCCAGCACCTCGGCCGCCTGACGTGGAGTGATTTCGCCGATCAGCTCTTCGTGTGGCGGTTGCCCGGCTTCCTGGAGAAACGCCGCCGGTGCGTGATCGCACAACCCAAGACAGGGCGACCGCATCCACACGCTCGCGCCGTTCTCGATCTCGACATGATCACCGGACGGACCGTGGGCGTGCGCCGGGCCGACGGTGTTCTCGAGATGCGCGATCAGTTCGTTCGCGCCACGGCACTTGCACGCAACGTCGTCGCAGACGTGCAGGACACGCGGCGCGCGCGGCGACGTCGAGAGCAGCGCGTAGAACGTGGCGACGCTCCACGCCTCGGCGGGCGGAACGTCGAGACGCGTGCAGACGTAGTCGAGCCCCGACTCGCTGATCCAACCGACGCGCGACTGAAGCGCCTGCAGCGCGGGAAGCAGCAAGTGTCGCTGGGCGCGGCGCTCATGGCCCGTGTGGGCGACATGAGCGTCGTATTTGCTCCCGCGCTCGCCGCCATCCCACGCGTTGCGCGGCGGGCCAAGCAGCGCGTCCACCGCGGCACGTTCCTCAGTCGTCGGGGCGGCGTGCCGCAGGTGAAGATCCATCAGTCGTCTCCGGTCGCGGCGAGGGTCTCGTGACGGCTGGCCGCATAGGAAGGTACAGTCCGCGCCGGCTCGACCCGGACCGCGCAAGCTTTGAACTCCGCGGTGCCGGACTTCGGGTCGGATGCGCTGATCGTGAGGAGATTGGTCGCGACGTCGTCGGGGAAATGCAGCGTCATGAACACGACGCCGCGGCGGAGTCCTCGATCGATGTACACCGGCGCGACGATGCTGCCGCGTCGAGACGTGACACGCACCATGTCGCCCGCGTCGACGCCGAGGTCCGTCGCGTCTTCCGGCGACATGTCGACCGTCTCGCCACGATGGAGCGGCGACGCGTAACCGCCCGTCTGAACGCCCGTGTTGTACGACTCGAGGCGGCGCCCGGTCGTGAGAATAAAGGGATACTCATCGTCGGGCTGCTCGACCGGGCCTTCGTGATGCACGACCGAAAATGGCGCCGCGCTCCCGCGCTTCGCCGGATCGGTTTCCCAGAGTCGCGCGTGCAGGAATTTTGTCCCGGGATGATCGAGTGTGGGACACGGCCATTGAATCCCGTTGAGCTGCTCGAGGCGCTCGTAGCTCATCCCGTACAGCTGCGGCGACAGCGATCGAAGCTCGTTCCACGCTTCCTCGGCCGTCGGGTGGCCCCAGTCGTAACCGAGCCGCTTGGCGAGCTCCGACATGATCCAGATCTCGTCGCGCGCGCCGTCGGGGGGCTCGACCGCTTTGCGTACGCGCTGCACCCGTCGCTCGCTGTTCGTCACCGTGCCCTCGCCTTCCGCCCAGGTCGCCGTCGCGGGCAGCACGACGTGCGCGAGCTGCGCCGTCTTCGTGAGAAAGATCTCCTGGACGACGAGATGCTCGAGGTTCTCGAGGAGATGCGTGACGTGGGTGACGTCGGCATCGGACTGCGCGGGATTCTCGCCGATCACGTACAGCGCGGTGAGCTCCTTCGTCTCCATGGCGTGGATCATCTGCGTGAGATGCCAGCCTTCTTTCGGAATGATGTCACGGCCCCACGCGCGCTCGAATTTCGTGCGATGCTCCGGTTTCTCGATGTCCTGGAATCCCGGCAGCTTGTTGGGGAGCGCCCCCATGTCGCCGCCGCCCTGAACGTTGTTCTGTCCGCGCAGGGGATTGCAGCCGCAGCCGTACCGTCCGACGTGACCCGTGAGCAGCGCGAGATTGATCAGCGCCAAGACGTTGTCGACGGCGTTGTGGTGCTCGGTGATGCCGAGCGTCCAACAGATCATCGCGCGATCGGACTTCGCATAGGCGTGCGCGGCGTCGCGGATGACTTCCGAGGGAATGCCCGTTTCGCGTTGCGCGTAGTCGAGCGTGTACGACTCGACGGCGGCGCGATAGGCGGCATAGTTGCTCGTGCCGCGCTGAATGAACGTGTCGTCTTGCAGACCGGCGTGAATGATCTCACGGGCCATCGCGTTGGCGAGTGCGATGTCCGTTCCGACGTTCAACCCGAGCCAGACGTCGGCCCACTGAGCGGACGTCGTACGCCGCGGGTCGACGACGTAGAGCTGCGCGCCGTTCTGGATTCCCTTCAATAGATGATGGAACCAGATCGGGTGGGCCTCACGGGCGTTCGATCCCCAGAGGAAGACGAAGTCGCAATGCTCGGCTTCCTCGTATGAGCTGGTCGAGCCGCCGGCTCCCAGGATGGTCGTCAGACCGACGACCGAGGGAGCGTGTCAGGTCCGGTTACAGCTATCGATGTTGTTGTTGCCGAAGACCTGCCGGGCGAATTTCGACGCGAGGAAGTTGACCTCGTTGGTCGACTTCGAGCAGCTGAAGATTCCGGTGGTTTGGCGACCATGGGTCGCCAAGGATTTACGGAATCCCTCGGCGGCACGGTCGAGTGCTTCGTCCCAGGAAGCGGGCCGAAGAACGCCGTTGTCGCGGACTAAGGGCTGCGTCAGGCGGGGGTATGCGCCCGGCGGGTTGGAACGGGGCTGCATCGCGTGCATCTCCAAGACGGGAACGGTCTTAGGAGAATGCACGGGGGATGCAGCCCGGGGCAAGTGGTGATCGGAGCTGGCGCGGATGGCGCCGCACTAGAACCAAGCCACTGGGCTAGTCACTCCATTCAACGCCTCGCACCATCCGGAACTCGGCTGAAACAAGCTCGGTGGCCCGAGGGCGGCCTATTTTTTTGTGTCTCCAGGGTCAACCATGCAGCATCCGACGTCACACCGAACCCAGATCTGCTCGTCGGTGTCCGACCATTTCCAGCGCGCCGCGGCCGGAACGAGTCGTCCCCCAATTTTGGACACATCATCGTCGCGAATTACGCGGATGTTGTCGCGCAACACCTTTCCCGTCGGGTCGGTAATTTGGGCGACTCCTTCCTCGTCGCTCGTCAACTGGATGTACAGGAAATTCTTGCCACCAACGAGGCCCCAAGCTGCATATCGAGGCAACACTTGGTTCGGGACTTCAATCATCGCGACCCTGCGGGATTTGTCCTTGAAAGCTTCTACTGAGTAATTCCCGAGGTTCGCGTCCGGGATGATGGTCGCAGCAAACGCTGACGGGGCCGCGTTGCCATTGTCCAAATCGGCTAGGCGTTGGTCATCGTACCACAGGCGGACGTTGTGAACAAGACTTTTGGATACCTTCGTGTGTCGCGGCGGATTCACATCTCCTTGGTTCTTAGCGCCAAGAATGCACAGACGATTTCCGCACGGAACTCCGAGAAAGAGTTCAGCTTTCTTCCCTTCAATAAACCGAACCGTTGCCGGATAGTCCCGCTTGCGATCGAAGGCCTCCCCAAACGCTCCCTGCTCGGTGACGACGGGTCCATCCAGAGGCGTCGTTGGTGAGAAATTCTTGCAAACGGTTTCGCTAGGTAGGCCAACGTTTTTCGTGTTCAACGCCAGAAAGCTCCAACCCTTTTCCGCCGAGGCCCGCGAGTCATGCTGCAAGAATACGCAATAATTGCCAGCCGTCGTGAGTTTGAGCGGGTTGTAATCACCTGCTAAAGCGCCGCCGCTGATGTAGAGGGACGCCACGAGACGCGGCTGCGTAAACCACGTTTCGTCCTCGAAGTCGTCGAGTGAGTCAGCGGCGAAAACCCAGACGCGTGGGCCGTATTGATTCCCCGTAGCAGGGATGAGCTTCTGATCGTCACCCGAGAGTGGACTGACTAGAGCTCCGTTGAACATTCGAGTTTTGACCAGAAATAGACTCGCCTCGTCAGGCACCCCCCGCTTGGTCGCCGATCGAACGCGGGCCGAGTCGAGTTCAGCCCCGGACAGCTGACGCTTGGTCGACGTCGTGTCGACCGCCTGGTTCGATGATGTGCATGCGTTCACGCCAATCGCGTAGACGATGGTCCAGACCGCCGTCACCACCGATTTCTGAAACCACCGATTCATTTCAAGGCTCCTTGGGTCTAAAGTGGTACGGCATGACGTCGCATCGAATTTGTGATATTTATTTAACAGGCAATAATCATTGGTTGCGTAACATGATCTTAGCGTCGCAGCGCTGTTGGCGAACGTAGTTTGGCTACGGCTCTCGCCCACACCGCCGGATCATTTCCGGACGTTGCCGGCAGCTGTGCCCGAAGGTCCATCGCTCGAATGAGAGTGCCGACCCAAACGACGGCGTACCACGGCTCATCCGCACCAACCGGAGCATGGTGTCGTGCTTGCAGGAGCATCTGATCAAGCGCACGCACGGCCGAAATTGT
>DATLPC010000231.1:0-13461 GCA_035535975.1 Gemmatimonadaceae bacterium
ATGGTGATCACGCGAGACCCGAAGCGCGGCATCCGGAACGTCGGCATGTATCGCATCATGCAGACGGGGAAGACGACGCTCGCCATGCACTGGCAGCGGCACAAAGTTGGCGCGGCTCACTGGCGCGAGATGGCGGAGCGCGGCGAGAAGATGCCGGTCTGCATCGCGCTGGGCGCAGACCCACCGTCGATGTACTCGGCGTCCGCGCCGCTGCCGCCAACCGTCGATGAATTCCTGTTCGCCGGCTTCCTCCGCAAGCATCCGGTCGCGCTCACGAAAGCCGTAACGTGCGACCTCGACGTGCCCGCCGAAGCCGACTTCGTGATCGAGGGCGAGATCGACCCCGCCGAGCCGCTGGTGACCGAGGGGCCGTTCGGCGATCACACGGGGTTTTATTCGCTCGCCGACTTGTATCCGCAGGTGCACGTGAAGGCGATCACGATGCGAAAATCGCCGATCTTTCCCGCGACGATCGTTGGCCGTCCGCCGATGGAAGATTTCTACCTCGGCCATGCGACGGAGCGCATCTTCCTCCCGCTCCTCAAGCTGACCATTCCGGAGATCGTCGACTATCACATGCCGGCGGAAGGGATCTTTCACAACCTGGTCTTCGTATCGATCAAGAAGGAATATCCGGGGCAGGCGTACAAGGTGATGAACGCGCTGTGGGGTCAGGGGTTGATGTCGCTGGCCAAGGTGCTCATCGTCGTCGATTCCTGGGTCAACGTCCGCGATCCGCAGGAGGCGTGGTGGGTGGCGCTCAACAACATCGATCCGCAGCGCGATGCTCGGTTCACGATGGGTCCGATGGACGTGCTGGATCATTCGAGCCGCGCGTTCACGTACGGCTCGAAGGTTGGATTCGACGCAACGCGGAAGCTTCCCGAGGAGGGTTTTACGCGTGACTGGCCCGACGTGATCGAGATGGACGACGAAACCAAGGCGCGAGTGGACGCGATGTGGCCGCGGCTCGGCATCGACGGTCGGGCCAAGGCAGGACGCTGATGGGCGCGGCGTCCGAATCTTCGCGCGCGCCAGGTGGTGGTAGAGGCCGCGAGGGCCAAACCTTCGAGCATCGCGGGTCCCGCTGGCTCGTCTATGTGAATTTCGTCAAGCTGCCGCACACCCTGTTCGCACTGCCGTTCGCGCTCGTCGGTGTAGTGCTCGCGTCGTATCGGGCGCCCGTCACGTGGGGAGCGCTCGGTTGGGTCGTGCTGGCGTTTACCTGCGCGCGATTCGCCGCCATGGGCTTCAATCGGATCGTCGATCGCGCGATCGACGCGCGGAATCCGCGCACGCAGCGCCGCGAGATTCCGAGCGGCGCGCTCCGCGTGACCGAGGCGGTGATCGCGGTCAGCGTCGCGTCCATGATGTTCGTCGTCTCGGCGTGGCAGCTCAACCGGCTGTGCGGCCTGCTGTCGCCACTCGCTCTGGGCTGGGTGCTGTTCTATAGCTTCACGAAACGCTTCACGCGTTGGTGCCATCTCGTGCTCGGCGTGGGCATGTCGATCGCTCCGGTCGGCGGATATCTCGCGGTCACCGGCGCGTGGAGCGATCCATGGTGGATGCTGATCGCGCTCGCGCTGGCGGTGGCAACCTGGGGTGCCGGCTTCGATGTCCTCTACGCCCTTCAGGACATCGAATTCGATCGAAGCCTGAGTCTCCACTCGATCCCCGCGGCGCTCGGTCCGCGGCGCGCCTTGTTCATCGCGCGCGCCCTGCACGTCACCACGGTCCTCTGTCTCGCGGCGGTGGGCGCCGCGACGTTCACCGGCACACACGCTGGATCCTTTTTCGCCACGGGCGTCGTGATCACGGCCGGTCTGCTTCTGTACGAGCACTCGCTGGTGAAGCACGATGACTTCTCGAAACTCAACGCCGCGTTTTTTACGATGAACGGCGTGATCAGCATCGCGTTCTTCGCCTCGGCGCTGCTCGAGCGACTCGTGCACTCGAAACCCGTCGTCCTCGCTCTCTTCCACACGGGCCGGTGAGCGAACGACCGATCGTCGTCGCGATCACCGGCGCCTCGGGTGCGCCCTACGCGGTGCGTCTGCTTGAGGCGCTCGCGGACGCGCGGCGGGCCGTGCAGCTGATTGTGTCGAGCCATGGCTTTCGCCTGCTCGACACCGAAATGGGAATCGACTCGCTCGACGCGCTCCGAACGCACATCGGCGTCGAAGCCTGGGATCGTTCGATCACCGTGTTCGACGACACGGATCGCGGGGCCACGCCGGCGTCCGGTTCGGCGCTCAGCGACGGGATGGTGATTTGCCCGTGCTCGATGGGGACATTGTCGGCGATCTCGATCGGCGCGTCGCGCTCGTTGGTCGAACGCGCGGCGGACGTCGCGCTCAAGGAGCGCCGCAAGCTCATCCTCGTGCCGCGAGAGACGCCGCTCAGCGCCGTGCATCTCGAGAACATGCTTCGACTCACGCGCGCCGGCGCGATCGTGATGCCGGCCGCGCCGGGCTTCTACCACCGTCCCACATCCATCGACGATTTGGTGAATTTCGTCGTCGCGCGAGTGCTGGATCACCTTGGCGTTCGCCACAGCCTCGTCGCGCGCTGGAACAGCGGGACCGACGAGTGAACGCTGCCGATGTTCACGTCATCGGGCTGATCTCCGACACACACGGCCAGCTTCGTCCCGACGTGAATACCGCCTTCGCCGGCGTCGAGCTCATTCTGCACGCCGGCGACGTCGGCGGCAGCGAAATCCTCCGCGAGCTCGAGCTCATCGCGCCGACGCGCGCCGTGTACGGGAACACGGATCCGCCCGGCGATCCGGAGCTCGTCGAGCGCGTCGACATCACAATCGGCGGTGTGACGATTCACGTCAGCCACGGACACGAGGTGGGCAGTCCGACGCCGGCTAAGCTGCTCGAGCGTTACGATGCGGATGTCATCGTATACGGCCACACACACAAACAGCTGGTCGCGCAGGCCGGCGGCCGATGGGTGGTGAATCCCGGAGCCGCGGGGCCGCGGCGGTTTGATCTGAAGCCGACCGTCGCTCGGTTGAAGATCGAGGCCGGGAAGATTTCGGTCGAGCTGGTGGAGCTAGCCGCCAACAGCTGACAGTTCTCTCAGATCACCTTGAAGTGCGACACCGGATACAGGAAATCGTCGCCCGAGTCGTCGATGATCCGATAGAACGACCCGTTCCCCTCCGTACCCAGCATCTCGTAGATCTTGCCGAGGGTGAGGTCGTGGCAGCCGCCGGGTTCGTCGCAGCCTGGATAGACGAGCCACGGCTTGGTGCTCACGCACTGAACCAGAGTCGTCGGTTGCCAGGATGTGGTCGCCATTGTCGCTCCGCGTGGGTGCTTCCTGCCGCCATGCGCCCTTGGCGCAGTGCACGAGGCGCGCCACCCACCATCGAGTCGCCGAGTCGCCGAGTCGCCGAGTCAGGACGCGACGGCGAGCGGAGCAATGCTGCCGGCGACGCTCGTGCGCTCGAGCTCTCCCGGAAAACGCCGAAACCACGACGACAGCAGGAGCAGCTCGTCGATCTCGTGCGTCGGAATCTGAGCGGTGTTGCGCTCGGCCGGCGTGAATACTTCGTCGATCAATCCCAGTAGCCGCGTCGCGTCGGCGGGGGTGGCCGGTCGATTGAGCTCCGCACGCACGCGGCCGCGCCGGACGAGATACACCCGGTCGTCTCCGTCATAGCCAGGCACCGTGTAGACGAACGACAACGTCTCGACGGCGAAACGCAGTCGCGCGAACTGGCCGCGTAGTGCCTCGAGCCGTTTGAGCTTGTCACGCAAAACCGCGGCGCGCTCGTACTCGAGCCGGTCGCTGGCCTGTTCCATCTCGCGCCGCAGGTGTTCGAGCGGACCGTCGTCGGTTCCATCGAGAAAGGCGCGCGCCAACGCCAGCCGGTGGTCGTACTGCTGTGTCGTACATCCGCCGACGCAGGGGCCGAGGCACTTCTTCACCTCGAACCGAATGCAGCCCGGCGTGCGCGGAAAGGCGTCGAACAATTCCGGCTGGTCGGCGAAGTTCATCCGCTGATCGGCCGCGCAGTCGCGAAGCCCGAGCACGTCGTTCAGCTCGCGCACCGCTTCGCTCACGCCCATCGCGCCCATGAACGGGCCATAGTAGATCGCCGAATCATCGGCGCCTGGTCCGCGCACCACGACGAGCTTCGGCGCCGCGGACTTGGTGACCTTGATGAAGCAGTAGTTGCGACCATCCCGCTTCATCGCGACGTTGAAGCGCGGCCGGAATTGCTTGATCAGTCGGAGCTCGGCGAGCAGCGCGGCGAACTCGCTCGGCACGTACTCCCACTCGATTCGCTCGGCGTCGCGCAGGATGCGAGCGCCCTTTTCTTCCGGGAAGGCCGCGCGGAAGTAGCTGAGAAGCCGCGACCGCACGCGCTTCGACTTGCCGACGTACACGATCTCGCCGTCGGGCGCGATCATCCGGTAGACGCCGGGGCGATCCAGCGCGCTGTCGCGGACGTGTGATCGCATCACGGCGATCTGTTCGTCCGACGTCGTCGGCCGAAGCAGCGCTACTTTTGACAGCGCGCGCATAGAACCGTCATCCGTCCATCGATGGCGTGTGTGCCGACGAGTCGCCGGCTGCATCGTGGACAGGGCTCGCCGGCGCGGCCGTAGACCGCGAGGTGTTCGACGAATCCGCCGCGCTCGCCGCTGGCGTCGCGGTAGTCGCGAAAGCTCGTGCCTCGATGCGCGATCGATTCGGTGAGCACCTCGACGATGGAGTCTCGAAGCGCCGAGGCCTCCGGTGCCGTCACGGTCTTGGCGGCCCGCGACGGATCGATGCGAGCGCGCCAGAGCGCCTCGTTCGCGTAGATGTTTCCGATCCCCACGACGCCACGCTGGTCCATCAGCACCTTTTTGACTGCTTGTCGGCTTCCCCGAAGAAGGCCCGATAGATGATCTGCGGTGAACGCGCGGTCAAGTGGTTCGATGCCGAGCGTGGCGGTGTAGCGGTCGAACCGCTCGGCGTCCATCAGTGCGACGGTGCCCAGCCGACGGATATCGCGATAGTGCAGCGATCGACCGTCGTCGAGAACGAGCTCGACGGTCGAGTATTGGCGCTCGCGCTCCGGAAGATTCCCGGAGTCAATCAACAAAGCGCCCGTGAAGCGCGGCTGGACGACCAGACGTTCGCCCGCCGCGAGATCGAGCACGACGAGCTTCGCGCGCCGCCATGCTCGCGTTATCCGCGTCCCGACAAGACGCTTTTTCAGCGTACGAGCATCGACCTCCCGCAGAACGTCAGGGCGGCGGACGTGAACGGCGACGACGGATCGTCCTGCGATCTCGCGATCGAGGTCGCGGGCGATGGTCTCGGTCTCAGGTAGCTCCGGCACCCTTCGCCACTTCGGCGCGGCGCGCCAGCTCGCGCCAGCCGATGTCGGAGCGGTATTGCTTTCCCTCGAACTGAATCGCCGCGGCGAGCTCCTGGCTCTTGTCGCGCGCCGTTTCGACCGAGTCTCCAAGGCCGGTCACCGCGAGCACACGCCCGCCGGCGGTAACGAGATAGCCCGCCGCATCGCGCTTCGTCCCGGCGTGAAAGACCACCACGTCGTCCGGCAACGGGGGAATGTCGATGCGATCGCCGGTGCGCGGCTTCTCCGGGTATCCACTCGCGGCGAGCACGGTCGTGAGTGCCGCGCCCTGCCAGGTCAGCACGGCGTCGGCTTGCAGCGACTCGCCCCGGGCGACCTTGGCCAAATATTCCGACATCGGGACACCGCTCTGGAGCGCGGGAAGAACAACCTGCGTCTCCGGGTCGCCGAACCGGCAGTTGAACTCGACGACTCTGGGCCCGTCGTCGGTGAGCATCAGTCCGGCGTAGAGCAGCCCGGTGAACGGCGTACCCCGCGCACGCATTGCTTCGAGTGTCGGTCTTACGACGCTCGCGAATACCGCTTCGAAAAGATCCGAGTGGAGCGGCGCGAGCGCGACCGGCGAATACGCACCCATGCCGCCGGTATTCGGACCTCGATCGCCGTCGAGGAGTCGCTTGTGATCCTGCGCCGGCGGAAGCGCGTAACTGAATTCACCGTCGGTCACGAAGAACATCGAGAGCTCCTCGCCCTCCATGAATTCTTCGATGAGAATCGTGTTGCCGGCGTCGCCAAACAGATTCTCGCTCAGCATCGAGGTCGCCGCGTGTAGCGCTTCCTTGGCGGTTTGACAGATGATCACGCCTTTGCCGGCGGCAAGGCCCGACGCCTTGACGACGAGCGGCGCTCCGATCTCGGCGATTGCTCGCTCCGCCTCGTACAATGTTTCGCAGGTGACGGCTCGCGCGGTCGGCACGCCTGCGTCGAGCATCAGCGACTTGGAAAATGCCTTCGACGTCTCGAGCATGGCCGCGGCGCGGGTCGGTCCGAAGATCGGCATCCCATCGGCACGAAAGCGATCGACGAGTCCGGCGGCGAGGGGCGCCTCGGGTCCGACAAGCGTCCAATCGACGCCTGCTTGCCGAGCGAACGTCGCTAGTGCGTCGACGTCGGTCGCACCGATCGGCACACAGGTCGCCAGCTCGGCGATCCCAGGATTGCCGGGGGCGGCGAAAATCTCGGTCCGCGAATCCTCCTGCCGTAGGCGCCAGGCGAGCGCGTGCTCACGCCCGCCGCCGCCCACGAGCAGCACCTTCATCGATTACGCCACGCCGACGTCACGGCGTCTCGCGCGCCCCGCAACCCTTCCTTGAACTGATTGACGGTATCGCGCGTCTTCTGGCCGTAATACCCGGCGGCGTCCACGAAATCATCGCTCAGTGGCGCGTCGCCTTCGCCTTGACCGCGACGCGGGTAATCGCCGGCCAGAATCTTCTCGTAGCCACCGGAACGCTGCCACCGCAGCAACTCGGCGGCGCGCACCGTGTGCATCGGGTGCGTGCGCATCACGGTATTCAAGATCTTCAATACGGTGTCCCACGCATCGCCGCCCGTCTCGTACTGCTCGGCTTGGCGGATGAACTCCTCGACACGGAGCTGGTCGCCGTAGGGCTTGCCGCCGGCGAGCTTCATTTCCGCGGCCATGACGGTGTCGAGGTCCTGGACGGCCAGCAAACCGGCGCGGTCAGACGAGAACTCGCTCTTGCGATGCCATTCGAGGATGGCCAGCTGGAAGGGAAGGATCGCCGCCGCGGCGAGGAAGGGAAGGTTGCTCACGCCGAAGTACATGAGGATGATCGCGATCGTCGTGTACGTCGGATGGCCGCTCATGATGTGGCCGAGCTCGTGGCCGAGGATGGATCTGAGCTCTTCCTCCTCGAGGATTTCCATGAGACCCGAGTGCACGACGACGAACGGCTTGTCGAAGCCCACCGCCATCGCGTTGGCGATCGGCGTCTGGCTCACATACAGCTCGGGGCGTTCCGGCCAATCGAGTGTCTCGAGTACTTCGGTCCACATCGCGTTCAGCTTTGGGCGCTGTCCCGCGGTGACCTTCACCGCGTCGCCGAGGAACAGCTGGCGAATCCCACGCTCACCGAAGAAGCCGGCAACTTTCCGCACGACCTCGTCGAATCCTGGAATGGCGCGCAACGTGTTGAGCGCCGCGCGGTCGGCGGGATGCTCCCAGGCGCGGGACGAGATCTGGACGAGCGGAACGCGGTTTGGCATGGCGGTACTCGAGTTGAGGGCGAGTCGCGACGGTGACTTTCCTGACTACGTCGCCGCCGGCTGCTTTGTGTCTCGACTTCTTGCCGCCGGTGCGGCGCGCGACGTCTCCGGAATCCCGTCGAACGCCTGCTCGAGGTCGGCGAGAAGATCACCAACATCCTCGACACCGCACGACAGCCGGACGAGCCCATCGCTCAATCCGAGCGCGGCGCGCCGGTCCGGAGGGACGGACGCATGTGTCATCCCCGCCGGCTGGCTGATCAGCGATTCGACTCCGCCGAGCGATTCGGCCAGCGCGAACACCCGAACGCGTTCGAGCACATGAGCGGCGCGCTCCTTGGTCCCGAGCTCGACGCTGATCATGCCGCCGAACCCGGTCATCTGTCGTCGCGCCAGCTCGTGCTGCGGGTGCGTCGGCAGCCCGATGTAGTACACGTTCTCATGGCCGACGCGATCGACGAGCCACTTAGCCACCTCGCGGCCATTGGCGTCGTGCTGACGCATGCGAAGATGCAGCGTCTTCGTTCCGCGGAGAGCGAGCCATGCGTCGAACGGCCCCGCAACGGCGCCGGCGGCGTTGTGAATGAACTGCAGACGCTCAGCGAGGCCATCGTCGCGCACGATGGCGCAGCCGCCGATCATGTCGCTGTGTCCATTCAGATACTTGGTGGTCGAGTGATACACGATGTCGGCGCCGAGCTCCAACGGACGCTGGAAATACGGCGACGCGAACGTGTTGTCGACGATGAGCAGCGCGCCCGCGCGATGCGCGATGTCGGCGACGGCCGCGATGTCGGTCAGGCGCATCAGCGGGTTGCTCGGCGTCTCGGCGAGAATGGCGCGCGTTTTCGGCGTGACCGCGTCGGCGACCCGCTGCGGATCCCGGGTGTCGACGAAGCTGAACGACAGTCCGAAGTTCTGGAGAATCTTGTCGAACAGCCGGAATGTGCCGCCGTACACGTTCTCGGCGCAGATGACGTGATCGCCCGCTCGTAAGAGCTTCATGATCGAGTCGAGGGCGCCCATGCCGCTGGCGAACGCGAAACCGTGGCGACCGTTCTCGAGCGCGGCGACGTTCCGCTCGAACGCTTCCCGTGTCGGATTCTTCCCGCGTGCGTACTCGTAGCCCTTGTTCCGCCCCAGTCCGTCCTGCACGTACGTGGACGTGAGGTAAACAGGCGTCATGATCGCACCGGCGAGAGGCTCGGGGCGCTGCCCGGCGTGGATCGCTCGCGTGCCGAATCCGGGGATCAGGTCCTCATCAAATACGCGCGTCATGCCGATACTCGGTCCCTGGGGGTTGCGAAGAAGTTAACCGCCCGCCAGACCTGCCGGAAACCGACGCCACGACATGCAAGTTTCGCCGACCTCCTCCGCTCCGTACTGCCTCATCGTCGACGACGAGCCTCGCCTGCGACAGGTGATGGCGCATCTGATGCGAGGCGATGGTTTCCAGTGCGTCGAAGCGGCCAACGGACTCGAGGCGCTCATGCTTCTCGAGACGACGCCCGCCATTCTCGTGCTGAGCGATCTGCGCATGCCGAAAATGGACGGCATGGAGCTGCTGCGGGCGATCAGAGCGCGCTTCCCCGACATCGCCGTCGTCATGATCACGGCGGTCGCTGACGTCGAAATGGCGGTGAATTGCCTCAGCCTCGGCGCGGCGGATTATGTCGTCAAACCGTATCAAGTCGAGGACGTTCGCGCGCGTGTGTCGCAGGCGCTCGACAAGCGCCGTCTCCTCCTCGAGAACCGCGCGCACCGCGAGCATCTCGAGGAGCGCGTCGCGGCGCAATCGAGACGACTCGAGGAGCTGTATTGGGCGAGCGTGCAATCACTCGCCGAAGCGCTCGAGCTCAAGGATCCGTACACCCGCGGCCACTCGGTGCGCGTGAGTCACTACTCCGTCGCCATCGCCCGAGCGATGGGACTCGAAGCCGAGTTGATACGCCAGATCGAGTTGGGCGGCCAAGTGCATGACATCGGGAAGATCGGCGTGCGCGAATCGGTGCTCAACAAATCCGGGCCGCTCACGCCCGAAGAGTACGCGCATGTCATGACGCATCCGTTGCTCGGGTGGCGCGTGCTCTCGCCGCTCTTCGGCGACGCGCCGCACGCGCTCCACATTGTACGCTCGCACCACGAGCGGTTCGACGGTCTCGGAAAGCCGGACGGACTGGCGGGCAAGTCGATCCCGCTCGAGGCCCGCATCGTCGCCGTGGCGGACGCGCTCGACGCAATGACCAGCTACCGTCCGTACCGCAACGGCGAAATGTCGCTCGAGGAAGCGGTCCGCGAGATGCGGCGGAACGCCGGCACCCAGTTCGACCCCGACGTAATCGAGGCGCTCGCCGCGGCGTCCGAGCGCGGCGAGCTCCAGCTGGTGCAGTCGGAACGGAGTCTGTCGCCGACACCCGCCTAGCTTCCGCGCAGGCTCCTTTCCCGGCCGAAAACGCGGCCATGCCAGGTTAGCTTTCGGCCACCTAACGGGGGCTGAGGCTGAATGGCGAATGGTGGGTTGATGGTCAGCGTGTCGGGCATTCGGGGCCGCGTCGGCGAAGCGCTGACGCCCGAGGTCGTTGCCCAATACGCAGCGGCGTTTGGCGCGTGGGCCGGCGGCCGCTCGACGACCGGTCGGATCGTTGTCGGACGCGACAGCCGCGTCTCGGGTCCGATGTTCCACCGCGTGGTTCTGTCGGCGCTCCAGTCGGTCGGCTGCGACGTGATCGACATCGACCTCACCACGACGCCAACCTGCCAGCTCGCTGTCGAGGAACATCACGCCGCTGGCGGCCTCATGATCTCAGCGAGCCACAACCCGATCGAGTGGAACGCCCTCAAGTTCATCGGCCCGTCCGGCCTGTTTCTCGAGGCTTCGGAGGGCGCCGAGATGCGAGCGCTCGTGGAGAAAGGGATCCCGCGTGCGACGTGGGACAAGCTGGGTGTGATCACTACCGACGATGGTGCGATTGCGCGACATATTGAACGTGTCCTTGCGATACCGTACCTGGATCGCGAGGGCATTCGTCGTCGCAAATTCACCGTTGCTCTCGACTGCGTGCGCGGTGCCGGCGCGGCGATTATCCCCGCGCTGCTGGAAGAGTTGGGCTGTAAGGTCGTTGCGATCAACACGGAGACGGACGGCCGCTTTCCTCGGCCCCCGGAACCGGTCGCCGAGAACCTCGCCGAACTGGAACGGCTCGTGCTTGACAGCCGGGCTGATGTCGGGTTCGCCGTAGACCCCGACGTCGACCGTTTGGCGCTCGTTTCCAACGAGGGAAAGGCGATCGGGGAGGACTACACCCTGGCGCTCGCCGCGAGGCTGGTACTGCGGTATCGACGCGGACCTGTGGTGACGAATCTTTCCACCAGCCGGGTCGTCGAGGATGTGGCGACGGCGGCGGGCGTGCCGGTTGTTCGCGCGCCGGTGGGCGAGGTCAACGTTGCCGTGCGGATGCGTGAGGAGAAGTCGCCTGTCGGCGGCGAGGGGAATGGCGGCGTCATCCTGTCGGAAGTGCATCTCGGGCGCGACGCACCGGTCGGGGCGGCACTGCTACTGCAACTGATGCACGAGGAGAACAGGCCTCTGTCCCGGATCATATCGGACTTCCCGCGGTACGTCATCGTCAAGGACAAGCTGGATCGGCCGAATGCCGATCTCGGCCGCGTGTACGACGCGCTGCGGTCGGCCATGCCCGACGCGGAGGCGGATACGCAGGACGGGCTTCGTCTGTCGTGGCAGGATCGCTGGGTGCATGTTCGGCCGTCGGGAACCGAGCCGATCGTCCGTGTCATCGCCGAAGCGCCGTCGCGTGAGGATGCCGACGCGCTGATCGCCCGTTCGCGAACGCCGCTCGACGCGCTGAGCGCGAAACTCTGAGCAAGGACTAGCCTTTATGTGCGGAATTGTCGGATACGTGGGATCGAAGGGAGCGACGTCGCTTCTGATCGAAGGGCTCAAGCGTCTGGAGTATCGCGGCTACGACTCAGCGGGCATTGCGATGAGCAATGGCCACGGGCTCGAGACGCGACGCGCCAAGGGCAAGATCTCGGTGCTCGAGAACGTCGTGAGCCACCATCCGATCCAGGGCTCGATCGGCATCGCGCATACGCGCTGGGCCACCCACGGCGCGCCCAACGAAGGCAACGCGCATCCGCACACGGATTGCACGAACACGATCGCCGTCGTCCACAACGGCATCATCGAGAACTTCGGCGCGCTGCGGAAGATGCTCGAGATGCAGGGACACAAGTTCAAATCGGAGACGGACACCGAGGTCCTCGCGCACCTGATCGAGACGGCGATGGGCAACGGCGATCCGCTCGAAGACGCGGTGATCGACGCGCTCAATCTCGTCGAAGGCACGTACGGCATCGCGGTGATCTCGAGCCGCGACCCGGACAAGATTGTCGCGGCACGCCAAGGTAGTCCGCTGCTGATCGGCCTCGGCGACGGTGAGAACTATGTGGCGAGCGACGTCGCGGCGATCCTCCAGCATACGCGGCAGGTCGTGTACCTGGACGACGGCGAGATGGCGATTCTGACCAAGGATCACTACGAGGTGCTCGACCTCAACGCCCGCCGCGTGCAGAAGGGCGTGAGCCGGATCGACTGGTCGCTCGACGAGATCGAAAAGGGCGGCTTCGATCACTTCATGCTCAAGGAGATCTGCGAGCAGCCGCAGACGATTCAGAACACGATGCGCGGGCGCCTCGTCGTCGACGAGGGCTTCTCCAAGCTCGGCGGCCTCAATCTCACGAAGGAAGAGCTCCAGTCGATCGATCAGATCATCATCACGGCGTGCGGCACGAGCTGGCACTCGGGGTTGATCGGCGAGTTGTACATCGAGGAAAACGCGCGCATCCGGTGCGAGGTGGAGTACGCGTCGGAATTCCGTTATCGGAATCCAATCGTCACGGACAAGACGTTGTGCGTGGTGGTGTCGCAGTCCGGCGAGACGGCCGACACACTTGCCGCTATGCGCGAGGCCAAACGACGGGGCGCGAAGACGCTCGGATTGGTGAACGTCGTCGGCTCGACGATCGCGCGCGAGGACGACGGCGGGATCTATCTTCACGCCGGACCGGAGATCGGCGTCGCATCGACGAAGGCGTTCACGAGCCAGGTGATCGCACTCGCCCTGTTCACGTTGAAGCTGGCGCGCTTGCGCAACATGTCGGTCGTGAAGGGCAGGGAGATCGCGACAGCGATGCTCGCGCTGCCGGAGCAGATCCAGACGATCCTCGATAGCGCCAAGGAGATCGAGGAGCTCGCCGATCGCTTCAAGGACGCGAACAATTTCCTGTACCTCGGCCGCGGCTACAATTTCCCGGTCGCGCTGGAGGGAGCCCTCAAGCTGAAGGAGATCAGCTACATCCACGCCGAAGGGTATCCGGCGGCGGAGATGAAACACGGCCCGATCGCGCTGATCGATTCCGAGATGCCTGTTGTCTTCATCGCGCCCCACGACGCGGTATTCGACAAGGTCGTGTCGAACATCCAGGAAGTGAAAGCGCGTGGCGGCAAAATCATCTGCATCACGAGCCAGGATGAACCCGATCTCGAGGGCATGATCGACCACGAGATCCGCGTCCCGCAGACGATCGACATGCTCTATCCGATCCTGACGGTCATCCCGCTTCAGCTTCTCGCGTACTACATCGCCGTGAAGAGAGGGCTGAATGTGGATCAGCCGAGGAATCTTGCGAAATCGGTGACGGTGGAGTGAGCCAACAAACGACGGGACTGGACTGATGAACGGCGGGACTGGACTGATGAACGGCGGGACTGACCGGAAACGGGACTAACCAGCCGCGGGACTGACCACCTGCGGGACTGACCA
>DATLPC010000232.1:0-8807 GCA_035535975.1 Gemmatimonadaceae bacterium
TGACTTGAGTTAGAATCGCGTCGTGTTCAAGCTGGACTTCGCCGAGCATTTCCACGCCATCACGTCCAGCGTCTATCTCACCGCCCATTTGCCGGAGTTGGTATACCAACTCCCGAAGCGAGTGACGGCCGTTGCGGTCCACCTGGCCCGGAAAGATGAGTTCCTGAATCACGGTTCGCGGCACGCGGCGACCGCGCTCCGCGGCTAGATAGAGCAGGAACGCGAATTTGCGCGGTGAGGTTGGTTTAATCGCGAATCTACCAACCTCAATCAGCGCCGTGCCTAGAGTGTGAACGAGGATCATGTGGCCGGCCCCCCATCCGGCTAATGCTCGTCACGGCCGCGTCGCCGAGAGTGCAAACATTGGCGCCGGCGTCATGCAAGCGTCAAGCCGAGCCCGACCGCGGTCTAACATGGCCCACGCGGGCCACATACGCCATATCGAAAGATTAGAGCGCTTTAATAATTGAACGGTGTCGCTATCCGGTCCTCGGGGGCAGAAGTCGCGCTAAGTCCATCATCTGAACCGACCGGGACCCAAAGTTCGTTAGAATCAGCGTGCGCCCGTCCGTCGTCACGCGAAGCTCCCGGGGAAACACCCCAGCCGGAACCGACCCAATTACCGCGCCCGCCCCCTCCGCGACCTTGGCCGCATCAATCAACGTCAGGCTCTGCCCGTCGCTCCCACCGCCGGCGAATCGGTTGGAATTGGTCACAACGACCTGCCGCCCGGCGTTTATCACGGCAACACCCACCGGAGACGATCCCACAGGCACCCGAGCCATCAGCGCCCCCTCCGGATCGGTGAGCATCTTGGCGGTTTCGAAGACGAGTAGGGCGTTGGAGTTTCGCGCCGTCACGTACGCTCGTGACCCGTCCGGAGAGAGAGCGAGACGCACCGGGCTGCAACCGGCGGGCACACTCACTGTGATCGCGTTTGCGGCGCCTCTCTTCGCGCGCTCGACGTCAACCACGTGAATGGCGCCCGACGGATTCACCGGGGTCACGTCATTCGCCGGATTGTTCGCCTCGCGCTTGCACTCGATCGGCCAACGATAGCCCGCCGGTGCACGCTGGCTTGTGATATAGATCAGCCGCTGATCCGGTGAGAAGGTCAAAGCGATCGGCGCCGGGCCGGTGGCAATCTTGCCAACGGTCGACGATGCGGCGAAGCGAGTGGAGCGCGCCTTGTCGAGATCGATGATGCTTACCGTCGCCGAGTTCTCGTCGGCAATGAAGGCGTATTTGTTGTCGGCGGTCACGTTCGCGTAGACGCGCCCCTTCGCCGACGTGTCGACCAGATAACCCATGATCGCGCTGCCTTGGCCGGCGATCAGTCGATCCGTGTCGATGAAGGCGACGCGGTCGTTGTCGGCGACGACGAGGAGCTTGCCGTCGCTGGTCAACGCCATCCCGGCCGGGGAGCCGGCGAGTCGAAGCTCGCGCACGAACGCCAGCGTGCCCGCCGATCGCCGATACAGCGCGATCGCCGACCTCTCGTTGGCGCCGCGAGCGATGGATACGAAGACCCAACACCCGTCGATGCTTGGCAGCGCCTGGAATGGATTGCCGGGCGTGGCAACGCTGATTGACGCGTCGCGCGACGGGGCGTTGCAGTCGGCCAACGGCTGGGGCGGGCTTCCAGTCGACGGACGGGTGCAATCGACCAGAGCGACGAAGGCGAGTAGACCGATCCTCGAGATATTCATGGCTACTATAGTAGTGGCGGCACCACTCGCGGCGTAGTCACGCTACCATGTAACGGTCCTTGACGCAGCGAACGCTCGGCCACACGTTCGAGCGACAGGCCATTAGATCATTCTAAGAACCAGTGCAGGCGACGACTCGGTTAGGAGGCTCGCGCAATGGGCAAATGGAAAGGAATCGTCGGCAAGGGTTTCACACCGGCAGAATTCGAGGAATACGTCCGAAGCCTCAAGTTCGACAGTTGGCGGCCGCAGTTCGTCGTGCTGCACAACACAGGCGACCCAACGTTCGCCGAATGGCATGCCGTGCCAACGGAGCGGCGACTCAAGGGCCTGGAGTCATATTACCGAGACGACCAGCAATGGTCGGCGGGGCCGCATCTCTTCGTCGCCGACGACAAGATCTGGGCGTTCACGCCGCTGACGATGCCGGGTGTGCATTCACCCTCGTGGAACAACGTGTCGTGGGGCGTGGAGATCGTGGGAGACTACGACCATGAAATCTTCCGGACTGACGTGCGTGACAATGTCATTGCCGCACTCACGACATTGCACATGGCCGTCGGACTCGATCCGCAATCGCTGAGGTTGCACAAGGAAGATCCGAAGACGACGCACAAGTACTGTCCAGGAACACGCGTGTCGAAGTCGGACATCGTGAACGCGGTGGAGCGTGCGCTGTTCATCGAAACGGCGGGGGAGCACTTGCCGGATCGCAGGGCCGGTGTGGCCATTCCACTCGGCGGGACGAGCGCTATCACCCGCGGGCACACGCATCCAGAGTCGTCGCCGGCCAACCCGGGCTAGCTCCCGGGTTTCCCGTCGACGAGCCGACGCTGATCGCGGAGGCTGTCGACGCGATAGAGCTTCCAGCCGTCGGGCGTCTTCCGCCAGGTCTCGCGCTGCGTCACCCACGTCTCGACGTGGTGAAGCTGACCGTCGGCGCGCAGGGCGATGCGGTCGGCGTGCTGCCGAACGATCGCGCGCGCTAGGTCGCCCTCGAGCGTCAGGCTGTCGATGTCGAACGTCGTCGAGATCCACTTATCGATGCCGTTGAGAAGTGCCTGGGTCATCAGGCGCATCTCGGCGCGATCGTGCGTCAGGCCATCGGGCGTGACGGTGTGAAAGTCGTCAGTTCTCAGCGCCATGATCGCGTCGAGATCCTTGGCGAAGAAGGCGCGGCGGTTCTCGTCATACCGCTTCTCTAACTGTCGGCGAACGAGGGCGGCATCCGCGGAGAGGGGCTGCTGTGCGAGCGCCGAACCGAGCCAAGGACCGCCGACTGTAGCAGCGAGCGCGATGAGAGCGAGTGACTGCCGCATAGCCTGTGGGTTGGAGAGTCCGTGATGAAACCCATGTCTCCGACACACAGAACGGGTTGTTGGTTGGGTGGCGGCTATACCAGCCTCCGCAGCACCAGAGTCACTGTTTTCTCGTTACCGCCACGCCGAACCGTGAGCACGATTCGCTCACCGTCGCGACGGAAACGTTTTCGCAACTCGCGAATCGTCGCCGCCGTCGCCGGCCGATCGTCCACTCGCACGAGCGTGTCCCCCACGGCCAGACCCGCGTCGGCCGCGGCGGATCCCGGAACGACATTATTGATCGAAGCCGTCGTGAGACTGTCGTTCATGAGCAGTCCAATGCCCGACATGTCCGCCTCGAACGGCTCATCGGTCCTCTCGTGCGGTTCGAGAATGATGCGCTTGTTGGAATAGTCGAGGTACACGATGAACCGGCGGAGAATCTCGCCGCCGATGTTGCCGACCCACTCCTCATTGCCGTTCATGGCGCCCGCGGCGCCGGCAAGCTGCGTGATGGGCCGCGAGAGCTGTACTGCGCCCAGCTTCAAAGCGGCGACGCGTCCGACGTCAGCGAACACCCCTCCGCCAACCCCACCGCCACGACGGCGAATCGTCGGTCCCACGCGCTCGCGGAGACGATTCTCGTCGGCGAATGACCTCGTCAGGAGCAGCGCAGCCGCCGAGCCCACGTCGACGAGCATTCGTCCTTTGAGCACCGCGCCGTCGGCGAGCTTCACCTCGGCATCGACAATAGGGAAATGGTTCTGGTCGAACGTGACGGGGATCGATGTGCCTTGACCCGAGTAGTGGTACGTCCGGGGATCGTACAGCCGCAGTTGCTGCTTCACGTAGTCGATCGCTACCACGAACCGACTGATGAAGTCCGCGCCCAGAATGCCATCCACGCGATGGCCTTCGCGTGGCGGCATCCGTGAGATGTCGAGTGACGACGTCACAGGCTGGACTATCGTGGAACCGGCAAGCCGCACGCTGGCTCCCTCGAGTTTTGCGCCCGCGACCGTCCCTGGACCGGCCCCACCGACGTTGAATCGGTCGCCGAGCTTGAATCCCAAACGCTCGGCGGTGCTCAGATTGAGGTAGGTGGAGCCGGCCCCCGTATCGAGAATGAGATCGAGCGGACGCTCCCCAACGCAAACCTTCACGAAGACGTGGTTGTTGTAGACGTCAATCGGGATTGTCGCGGGCTGTTTGGTAGCCGCGGCGCTCCGTGACGCGCAGACGCTTGCGTCGACGATTTGGGCCGAGATCGGCGACGCGAGAATGCCGGTGAAGAGGAGAGATAGGCGAGGCATGGCGAGGGGACGCGGGATCACGGCATGGGGCGTCGGTCACTATACTCGTTTTGGCTATATGCGTTTCGACACCTCAGTCCGCGAAAGGGTTGCCCGCTTGAAGAGAGGTTTGAAGGCGGCCGCGCCTACGCGATTCGGATTACGACGCCGTCGCCGGCTGACAGCGGGTGAAGACGTCGAGCAGAGTCTCTAGTTGGCGTCGCCATTGTTGTCCCAACCGAGGTAGTGATTGAAACGAGGCGAGATAAAAGAATAGCCAGCAAAACGCGCCGCGGTGGTTGGTCCGACGATTTCCCTCCGTACGGAATGAGTTCGAAAGCGGACAGTGCGTCCCGAAGGCGGTCAGCCATCCAGCAACGACAAACCCGGTCGCGCGTGCTATCGCAATGCCGCACAGCGAGTTCCGGCATGCGGGCCGCGGGCACGGATTTGGACCTATACGCGGCGACCCGAACCGGGGTCGGACTCCGCGTTTCGTTGGGGGTCAGACTCCGTTCAAAGATTGGAGTCTGACCCCTAACGCAACGGAATGGTTATGTCTCGGCTCTCTCGAATCGCCGCGGTTGTGGTGTTTTTCGACGTCCACTCTCTGTCCGCTCAGGTCCAGTCGGCGCGTGTAGTAACGTCGCTGACGCTCGATGAGGCGGTGCAGATCGCGACGCAGAACAATCCGGGGTATCTCCGGACGTACAACCTGCAGCGGAGCGCCGACGCGCAGGTGCGATCGACGATGGGAGCGCTGCTGCCGACCTCGGGGGCGAGCTTCGGCGCGAATTACCAGCAGGGCGGCTCGAACGTGGTGCAGGGAACGGAGATCAAGGGCCCTGACACCTACAGCACGTCGTACAATTTCAGCCTCAACTACTTCCTGAGTCTCGGCACGCTGGCGGCCCCGTCGGCGGCGAGGGCGAATAGGGCGGCGACGCTGGCGAACGTGAACGGCGCACGGGCGACGCTTCGCGGGCAGGTACTTCAGGCGTATCTCAACGCGGTGCAGAGCCGAGTGCTCGCCGCGGTCCAGGACACGCTGCTCCAAGCGGCCGAGACTCAGGTGGAGTTGGCGCAGGCGAAATACGCGGCGGGTGGAGCAACGATCCTCGACGTGCGGAACGCGCAGGTGGGCGTCGGACTGACGAGAGTAGGGGCGCTCAACGGGGCGAACGCGGCGAAGCGGGACATTCTGCGGCTATCGCAGGTGATCGGAGTGACGTTGCCACCGGACGTGAAGCTGTCGACGGATTTTCCGACCGACGCGCCGCCGCTCGATTTGGCTTCGTTGATCGACCGTGCGCGGCGGTCGAATCCGACAATTGTGGCTTTGCGATCGACGGAGCAAGCGGCGGGGCGGGCGCTGAGCATCGCGCACTTCCAGTACACGCCGAGCCTCAACCTGTCGTCGGGCTACGGCAAGCAGGCCCTCGACCACGCGACGTTCCCGTTCGCCTTCTCGAAGCGGCCGTACAACGTATCGATGTTCGTTTCGCTGCCGGTGTTCAACGGCTTCCAACGCGAGCAGAACACGGCGCTGGCGCGTGTAACGCATGACAACGCGTTTCTCGACTTAAAGGAACGGGAGCTACAACTGACGAACGACATCACCGACGCGTTTGGCGCGCTAGCGACGGCGAAGGAAGCGATGGATCTACAGGCTGCCAACTCGGCGACGGCGCGTCAGGTGCTCGAATTCGCGGAAGAGCGCTATCGACTCGGCGCCGGGAGTTTCCTCGACATCGCCACGGCGCGGACACAGTTCTCGCAAGCAGAACTGTCCCGCGTCGCAGCGGTGTTCGATTTCCATCGGGCCTTCGCGACGCTCGAGACGGCGGTTGGGGATCGGTTGAGATAGGCGACTCGGCGACTCGGCGACTCGGCGACTCGGCGACTACGGCTTTCGGAGGACGAGCGTCGTTCTCATCGTTGCCGAATACGCTTGCGGGATGACGACCCGTGCAGAGGTGAGGTTCACGCCGGCGGGAGGCGCGGCTTTAACGACGTAACCCGGCTCGCTCTTGAGATTGGCGAAGGTTACGTCGCCGCTTGCGTCGGTCGTAGCGTTGGCGACCGGCACCTCGGTGATTTGCACTGTGTCCGCGCCGTTGCCACCCGAGAAGATGTAATCAAATTTGGCGACAGTGACGGTCGCGCCGGCGACTGGATCGTTGACGAGCGTGTCCGCGGCTCCGACGTGAGGCGTTCCGACGTGAACGACGAGGGTGAACGACGGCACGGGCTTGGGGGCGGGATTGCCCGACCCACTCGAGTCGGGGTGATTGCCCGTCGGACCGCCGCCGTTCGTCGTCGAGTCGCCGGAGCCACCCGCGCCGGGCGTGTTATTAGCGGTACGCTTGAACGGCTCGCTGGTCGAGGAGTCGCTGCAGGCGAGCCCGACCACGATTGCCGACGCTCCCAAAACGCTCGCGGCCCGTCTCATCACTTTTTGCTTCATGAAATTCTACTCCAGGTGAGATTGTTGACGCCGAGTGATACCTGAGCGCGCGGCGCCGCGTCACGACTCGGCGACTCGGCGACTCGGCGGCTCGGCGACTCGGCGGTGGAGCGGTGACCGGAGGGGGCGCGCGCGGGTATCACCCGTAGGGCGAGGCGTGCAGTGCGCGCGAGTGCCTCGCGAGTTGCTCACTCATTCGAGACGGATCGCATGACCGCAGCACGATTCATCGGCTGGTCGCGGCGCGCTTCCATCGTGTTGGCCGCAACCCTTCTTCCCGGTGCGCTCGCGGGGCAGGAACCGAGACCGCTCGAGCTGCGCTCGTGGGTTGCTTCGCGTGTCGGGACGTCGTCCTCACCGCTCTCGTTCTCGGGTGATCTGACGAGCTGCACGCTTGTTCGCTGCAATCAGGCGGCGTCGCTCTTCGCGAGCACGAAGCTGCCGTTCGACGTCGGCCTTGCCATTGGTGCGCGGCTGACCGATACGGGCGCGGAGCAAATCGGCGGTCGATCCGCGTTGGGGTTGGGGAGCGTGTACCTCGACTACGACGCGGGGCCGTTGCGGATGTGGTCGGGCGCGACCATGGGACATGCTCGGCGTGACGAAGGTGCGACACCGGACCCCGCACCCGGTGTCGAGGCTGGGCTGTCGGTCCGTTGGAGAAGCGTTGGGGTGGCGTTGAGCGCGGCGGGAGGACGGTTGCTGACGTCGACGGCCGGCAATCGCATTGCCCGTGCGTCCCCGGTGATTCGAAACTACGAAGACTCGCTTGGCTTTCACTCGGACACGACGTATCCGCCGAGCGGCGACTCGACAGGCACGTCAAGCGATCGCTGGTCGTCGACGGAGGCACGAGTCAGTTGGCGTGAGGAGCGGTGGTGGATCACGGCGCGTGCCGGGCGGCTCACATCGACGCGGCAAGCAGCAGCGTTGTGGGCCGGAGTACAGGCGGGCAGAGACCTGTCGCACGGCGTCTCGCTGCTAGTCGGCGCAGGAACATCGTCTCCCGCGGCGACCTACGTGGGTGCACGAAACACCTCGCCGCACTTCAGCGTGGGCTTTGGATTCAACACGGCGGTTTTGTCGAGCCATGAAACCGGCGTCGATTCGCCGGCAGATGGGGGGGCGGCGTCGCGCGCGTTCGCGATCTCGGATCTGGGGAATGGGCGGTATCACGTCGTTCTGCGGTTCGCGAAAAACGTGGCGCGGTCAGTGGAGATGGCGTGTGATTGCGATGGATGGACACCGGTTCCGATGACGCGCGTCGGCGACGTCTGGGCCGCGGACGTGCACGCTCGTCCGGGTGTCCATCATGTCAGCATTCGTGTCGACGGCGGCGGCTGGATCTCGCCGCCGGGCCTCGCCGCGATCGACGATGATTTCGCCGGGCGAGCGGGGTTGCTCGTCATCCCGTGAGCCGTATCGCACGGATTCTCGGCGGCGGTGTGACCAGGGCGTCGGATGGCGAGGTACCACTCATCGGAATGACCGATGGGGCGCTCGTCAGACGGACGTTAGAGGGTGACGCGCGAGCGTTCACCGAGCTGGTGGACCGACATGCCGCGGCCTGTTTGCGCTTCGCCGGACGCATGCTCGGCGATCGCTCCGAGGCGGAAGATGTGGCGCAGGAAACTTTCCTTCGGGCGTTCAAGGCGCTGGAAGCCTATGACGACCGCCTGCCATTCCGTACATGGTTGTTCTCGATATTGATCAACCGGTGCCGGACGATGATGTCGCAGCGAATGCGGCGCGAACGGCGGGTGGTGTTCGACAACGACGCGTTGGAGCGGTCATCGGTCGAGGCACCGCAATCGTCGCTGGACCTTCGCGAAGAGTTGAATCACGCGATCGCCGCATTGTCACCGGAACAGCGCGAGGCGTTTCTGCTGCGGCATGTCGAAGAGCTGAGCTATGAGGAGATCATGTCAGTGACCGGCGCCGGAATGTCCGCGCTCAAGATGCGCGTCAAGCGTGCGTGCGAGCGGCTGCAGCAATTGCTGACCGATGAAGGAGGCGTGCGTCGATGAAGAAAGACAAT
>DATLPC010000233.1:0-14741 GCA_035535975.1 Gemmatimonadaceae bacterium
CGGCATTTCCCAGCCGGCGAAGGGGACGAGCTTGGCACCAAGTGCCGCGTGTTTCTCGTAAAAAGGAGTACGCTTGAGCGTCGAGGGAGCGGTGGTTGTAGTCATGGGAAGAATATGCCGGACTGGCAGGATCGGGTCTAGGGCTCGGCGGCTCGGCTCGGCGACTCGGCGACTCGGCGGCTCGGCGACTCGGCGACTCGGCGTGACGTCGATGGCTGTGTGCTTGAGCGTTGGATCGGTGCGGGCGCAGTCAGCACCGGATACGGCGGCGTCGAGGCACTTTGGGCACGCGACGATGGTTCCAAGCGCCCGCGCCGTGCGAAGCAGCGGCGTGATTCAGATTGACGGCCGCCTTGACGAGTCCGCCTGGCGATCCGCTGCTCCGGTCGCCGACTTCACCCAGACCGATCCCGAAGAAGGCAAGCCGGCTTCCCAGCGTACCGAAGTCCGCTTCCTATATGATGACGCCGCGCTGTACGTCGGCGCGAAGATGTACGACAGCCAGGGTCCGTCTGGCGTCGTGACGCGGCTGGTGCGGCGGGACGCCGAGTTTGACTCCGACATCCTCGACATCGAGATCGACTCCTACCACGACCATCTGAGCCGCGCGGTCTTTCAAGTGAACCCCGCCGGCTCGAAGGCCGATCAGATCGGGCTCGGTAATTCCTGTTGCGACGCGTCGTGGGATCCGGTTTGGCAAGTCGCGACGCACATCGACGAAGACGGTTGGACGGCCGAGCTTCGCATTCCGTACAGTCAGTTGCGCTTCGCCCACGACACGGCGCAAGTCTGGGGCTTACAGATCGCGCGGTCCATCAAGCGGCGCGATGAAACGGATATCTGGGCGTTCAACAGAAAGAATGAAGCGGGCGGGCCGTCGCGCTATGGGCACCTGCTCGGCATCCGTGTGCCCGCGTCGTCCCAGCACATCGAGCTCCTTCCGTACGCAGTTACCAAATCCTCATGGATCAGCGGCGCTGAGGGTGACCCGTTCGACCGACGCGGGAAACCGTCGATGCGCATCGGGCTCGACGTCAAGGATCGGTTGACGTCGAACCTCACGCTCGACGCGACTATCAATCCCGACTTCGGTCAAGTCGAAGTCGACCCGGCGGTGCTCAACCTCTCGGCGTTCGAGACTTTCTTTCCGGAAAAGAGACCATTCTTCGTTGAAGGGTCGCAGGTCTTCGCCTTCTCCAACATGTCCTGCAACTTCTGCGACAACGCGCAGGACATGAACGCATTCTACTCGCGTCGTATTGGTCGCCCGCCCACCGGAGCGTCGCTCGCCGAGCAGCAGTATCAGTTCTCGGACATTCCCGACGCGACGACGATCCTCGGCGCGGCGAAGCTGACCGGACGAACGTCGCAAGGGTACAGCCTGGGACTGCTCAATGCCGTCACCGGCCGCTCGACCGCGGACGTCATGACGGCGAGCGGTGTTCGAGGAAAGCAGGAGATCGAGCCGCTCGCGGACTATTACGTCGGACGCGTCAAGCGCGATTTCATGAATGGCAACTTCGTCGCGGGCGCGGTGGCGAGCGGCGTCGTGCGCAACATCGACTCGACGTTCTCGCCGCTGCTCGCACGGCACGCCGAGCTGCTTGGGCACGACTTGTACTATTCGACGCCGAATCATCTCTACAACGTCCGGATGCAGGCGTCGGTGACGAATGTGTCCGGCGATCCGCGCGAGATTCTTCTCCGGCAAGAGTCCAGCGCGCGCTACTTCCAGCGACCAGATCGCGGCGCCGGCAACGGCGGCTTCTTCTCGAACCGGCTCGACTCGGCTTCGACATCACTGAGCGGCGGCGGAGTCTACGCCCGCGCCGCCAAGGAAACCGGCTTTGCGTTTGGCGAGATCTCGTTCGACACGCGCACACCGGGCTACGAGTCGAACGACTACGCCTTCCAGACGCGGGCCGACTACATCTTCACGAGCAGCAATGTCGGCTTGAACTGGACGACGCCGTCGCGGTGGTACCATGCGATGGCGGGGCTCGTCGGCGGGCAGTTCGTTCGGAACTACGAGGGCGATCTCACGCAGGTGGACTACCACGTGTTCGGCCAGCTCACCACGCCCACGTTCTGGAACGTGCACGGCTTCGCGATCGATTTCCCATCCGTGATCGACGACAGGCAGCTCCGCGGAGGGCCGGCGGTCCGCACCGTGCACGGGCACTACGCGAACCTCAACATCTCGACGGATTCGCGACACGCTTTCGTCGCGAACGTCGGCACGAGCTATAACTGGGACGAGGCGGGCGGCCACGCGCCGAACGTCAACCTCGGCGTGAGCTATCGACCGAGCGCGCAGGTGAGCCTCTCCTTCTCGCCGTCGTACTCGCGGGCTCATAACTACGCGTTCTACGTCACGTCCGTCGGCGACCCGACGGCGACGAGCTTCTACGGCTCACGGTACGTGATGGCCGTGCTCGACGAACCACTGCTCAGTCTCGAAACACGCGCCAGCTTCACCTTCACGCCGACGATGACGCTCGAGGTCTACGCGCAGCCGTTCTTTGCCGCGGGACGATACAGTAACTTCGAGGAATACGTCGCGCCGCGCGCCAAGCAAGTCGCCGTGTTCGGCCGCGATCGCGGGACGATCGTCGCCGTGCGTGATACGAACGGCCGCGTTGCGCAATACACGGTGGATCCCGACGCCGCCGGCCCGGCGAAGCCGTTCACTTTCGACAACCCGAACTTCAGCCAGCAATCGCTGCGCGGCAACGCCGTGTTTCGTTGGGAGTATCGTCCGGGCTCGGTGTTGTATCTCGCCTGGACGCAGTCGCGCGCCGCCGGCGCCACGTTCGGCGATCTGGATTTCGAGCGCGACCGGTCAGCACTCTTTCGCACCAAACCCGACAACATCTTTCTCGTGAAGGCGAGTTGGTGGTTGTCGCGCTGACTAGTCGTGCGCGCCGGTCATCGCACCGTTTCCGGCCGCTCGTCCGAGAATGCGACGATCTCACCATTGATGAAGACGAGTCGCGCATTCGGCGGGGGAGACACCGGCCGTCGAGCGGAAACAGTGGCCCGTTTTGGCGCTGCCTGCGATTCCGGCTTCGCTTCGGCGGGAGAGACGTCGTAGGAGACCGTAATCGGCTTCGAATATTCTCGAACGGCGGCGGGCTGCGCCTCGCTGTGCCGCGACGGGTTTTGATCGGCGCGGTGGTTGGCCCACGGGAGCACCGTGACCAAGTCGCCACCGCCGGACTTTGACTCCGCTGCATCGGGGAGCATCTCGAAGAAAGGGCTCGCGTAGAGTCGCTGTGTCATCGACTCGAAGCGCATGAGCGCGGCCCGTTCGGTTCCGTCCGCGTTGTCGTGCAGGAGCACGATCTGCCAGGCCTCGGGAAACATCTCCCGATGCAAATCCAGGTCTTCGTGTTCCAGGCGCAAGTCGTCGCCCGTCCCGCTGATATACCAGCCGATGAGGAGTTTGCCGCGCCTCGCCGCCTGATCGGCGAGTGAACGAAGCTCGGTGCGAAGCCCATCGGCGAAATTGCGGTCGGTCAATTCCGCGCGTGCGGGACGCACGTCGTCGATCAGGAGGTACTTCTCGCCTGTTTCCGGGCACACACAGAACTGCCCAGCGAGGATTCCGTACGGCATCTGCGTCCGGCTCTGCTGGATCGCTGCCTCGAGGTCGAGGAGAGCCGTCTGCGTGATGCCGAGCGTAGGAAGATCGGCCCCGGTGCGGAGCGCCGCGACCAAGTAGTAGGTGTCGTGCGTGGGGCGCCACCGAATCGGCGAGCCCCAACGACGCCACACTGCCCGAACTTGCCCGGCGTTGGTCTCCAACCTGGCCTCGGGACCTTCGTTCCAGATTTTGCGTAAGAACCCAATTCGAGCTGCCATTGCAACACCCACGGCGAATCTATTCGTGAAGACTTTTGACTGCGCTCACCACCTGAAGCTCATCGAATCAGGCCGCGGAGCCGCTCGGGTATCGGCCGTACGTGGCATACGCGCCGTCGACGCCGGCATCACGCTGTAAGTCGACGTCGTTGAGCACCCCGCCAATGAGCGGCGCACGTACGATGCGCAACTGCTCCATAGCGAATATCAGGGCATCGCGACCCGTCACTCCAGCGCGAGCGACAAGAAGGACGCCGTCGCAGTGACGCGTGAGCATCGCCGCGTCGGCGACGCTGTTCACGGGCGGCGTATCGACGACGATCATGTCGTACCGCTCGCGCACCGAAGCGATCAATTCCCCCGGCGCCGTCGATCCGAGCAGTGCCGACGGATCGGTCGTGAGAGCGGCCCCTCGCGTGAGGACATGGAGCACGCGCTGCGAGTCGACGGGAACTTCGGCAACCGCATCGGCAAATGCGCTTTGCTGAAGCAGCGTATCGCTCAGACCCGCGCGCTCGAACAGACCGAGCATCCCGCCAATTCGTCCACCACGCAGATCGCCATCGATCAACAGCACCCGCCTTCCCTCGCGGGCGAGCGTCAGCGCGAGGTTCGTTGCCACCGTTGTCTTGCCGTCGCGGGCAAGCGCGCTCGTCACCAACAACACCTTGACGGGGTGTTCAGTCGCGGCGAATCCGAGATTGGTCACGAGGCGAGCGTACGATTCGGCGAACCGGAACAGATCACTCGTCGCGTAGCGTTGCTCGGCGAACCGGCTGACGGCGCGCGAACCCGCCCCGTTGTTGGTTGCTTCGACCGATGGCGGTGTCGCTCGCGAGGCCGCGCGGAGGAGTCGCGACCCGAACACGCGGGATCCTTGAAGGCGCGGGATCAGGCTCAGCACCGGCGATCCTGTCAGAGCGAGGAGTTGTGACCGCGTTCGCAGGGTGTGATCGGCGTACTCGCGCAGCAACGATCCGGTGAGGCCGACAAACAGGCCGCCACCGATCGCAAGCAGTATCGTGAGGAGCGGGTTTGGTGTGGCCGGATGCCTCGGCAACACCGCCGCGTCAACCAGACGGACGCTTTCGTTGGGGGCCGCGGCCGCGAGCTCGGCCTCTTTCAGCTTCTGCTGCAATGCCCCGTACAGCGACTCGTTCGACTTGGCTTCGCGATCGAGCTCGGCGTAACGCAGTTCCTTCTCAGGCAACGTGGCGAGCGCTTGGTCCGACCGTGACAAAGTAGCGTCGAGCGCTTCGACCTCGTTCGTCAAACCTTGGAGATACGTCGAGACGAAGGCGCGAAGCTGTCCGCGCAATTCCGAGATCCGCGCGTCCACGGCCTTCTTCTCGGCGTCCTGTTCCGCCGGACGCGTCGCCAGGTCACTCCGCTTCTGCTCGGCCGCGATCAATGCAGTCTGAATTCCGAGCGCGGCGTCGCTTCGAAGCAAGGTTGGAAAGGCGAGGAGGTGGCGGAACTGTTCGTCGGCCGCGGGGCCCGCCGAGCCGCCGGTCGATCGAAGAAGTCGGCCGAGCGCTTCGCGTTCAACGTTGGTCGCGTTTCGTTGTGCTTGGAGCTCGGCGCGATGATGGACGCCCGTGGCCGCCTCGTCGGGGAGGCTGATAACCCCGGCGCGCGATCGATAATCCCGCAGGTTGCGTTCGGCCGTGTGCAACTGGCGCGAGACGCGGGTGACTTGATCGCGGAGGAACACGACCGCGTGTTTCGCGTCGAGATGGTGCGCCTCATCGTGGTCCGCGATGTATTCGCGACCGAGAGCGTTCGCGAGCTCGTAGACGAGCGATGCATCCGGCCCGCGCACGCGCAGGTCCACCATGTCCGCGTCGCGGCTGCGGCGCGACACGGTGGTCCACGCCTGCACCGAGTCAACAGCATCATCGATGGGAAGGACGACGAGATCGAGTGGCGCGAGGCCGACGGCCTCCGGCTGAACTCGAAACGACAGGCCGCGCACGATGGCACGTTGACCGGGCTGCACGAGACCGAACAACAGCTTTCCGTCGCCGCTGCGGAGCGCGAGATGATCGCCGGTCACAGCGACGATGCGGTATGATCCGGGCGGCGTGCTGTCCGCTACGTGAACGCCGGTCAACACCGTACCACGAGACGGCGCGCGCCCACCCTTCGCTTGGGCCATTTGCAAGCGAGCCCCCGTCGAATCGACGACGGTGCGGATGAGCGAGCGGCTGTGAAGCATCTCCATCTCGGTGGCCATCGCGTTCCCGCTCGACGCGTCGGGTGTCCCGATCGACGTGAAGCTGTTTCCGCGCGGATCCACACGAATGGACACAGACGCCTCGTAGCGCCGCGGCCAGCGCGACGTCACGATGATCGCGGCGATCGCGGCAAGCCCCGCGCACGCGACGACGAACGGCAGGTTTCGCCGAATGCGATGCCGGATGCTTGGCGGACGAACGCCGCCAAACGCCGGAGGCTCCCGCGTCGCGAGATCGACGGGACGTTGCGTTGCAGACGAAACAGGCACGTCGACCTGCGACGGCTGTGTGTTGGAGCGGATTTTTCGTTTAGCCATGCCAGCGCCCGTGAACCTCGCCCCACCCTAGCAGATGTTTTCAGAGGTCGCAAGGTTGAGCGAATTCATATCGCTGTCGCGCTGAGGCCGCTCCGGTGCGAGGCGTTCCGGTGATTCATCAGTTACCTCACCGCAACCTCGGCTCGGCGAAGCCAAGATCGAGCTCGAGCACACCTTTCCAATCGAGCTGATCGATATGGGCGCGGCGATCGGCGCGGGCGTGCTGGTCGGTTTTGGTGCGCCACCAGCACGCGATCGATCCTGAATGGTTTTTGTAGTTCTGTAAGGGTGTCGTTCGAGTTGGCCGAATCGCACAACCAACGGGGTGGCGTCGCCGTCTAAGAACGTCGAAGCCACCCCTTTGGACATGCGAACCAGCCACGGCATCATCGCGGTCGTCGCGCTCCCGATCACGCTCGGCGCGCAGGAACAGTCGTCGAAATCCGCGCCGGCAACAGGATCCTTCGCCTACGGACACAGAACAGCGGTACCGACCGCCGTCGCGGCCCGCCGGTCCACGCCGATCTCACTCGACGCGAAACTCGACGAAGACGCGTGGAAGGGCGCGACGCCGATCACCGACTTCAGACAGGTCGACCCTGATGAAGGCCAGCCCGCATCGCAGCGCACCGAGGTCCGCTTTCTGTTCGACGAAGACGCGTTGTACATCGGCGCGAAGATGTACGATCTCGAAGGTGGCAACGGCGTCACCACGCGACTGGTGCGGCGTGACGGCAGTTTCGACTCTGATTACCTCGAGCTCGTCATCGACGCCTACCACGACCATCTCAGCCGCGCCTTCTTCGATTTGAATCCGTCCGGATCGAAGGACGATTACATCGGACTCGGCACGTCGTGTTGCGACAACTCTTGGGATCCGGTTTGGGAAGCGGCGACGCACATCGACGCCGACGGCTGGACGGCGGAGATTCGCATTCCATTCAGCCAGCTCCGTTTTTCCCGCGATTCCGTCCAAACCTGGGGCTTACAAGTCCGTCGCTTCATCAAGCGGCGCAACGAGCAGGATCAATGGTCGTGGTGGGGCAAGACAGAATCCGGGGGGCCGCAGCGGTTTGGCCACCTCGAGGGTCTTCGCATGCCCTCCTCGACGTCGGGCCTCGAGCTGTTGCCGTATGTGGTGAGCAAGTCGTCGTCGCTGGCGTCGATTCCCAACGATCCGTTCAATCGGCGTGGCCGTCCCTCATTGCGCGCCGGCCTCGATCTCAAGGACCGGCTGACGTCGAATCTCACGCTCGACGCGACGTTCAATCCCGACTTCGGGCAGGTCGAGGTCGATCCGGCGGTACTCAACCTTTCCGCGTTCGAGACATTCTTTCCGGAAAAGAGACCGTTTTTCGTCGAAGGCGCGCAGGTGTTCAACTTCGGCGGCTTCAGCTGCAACTTCTGCAGCAACGTCGAGAGCATGAGCGCGTTCTACTCGCGGCGCGTCGGGCGTCCGCCGAGTGGCGCATCCCTGGCGACCGATCCGAATGCATTCGCCGACGTGCCCGATGCGACGACCATCCTCGCGGCTGGAAAGATCACCGGCCGCACTGGTAACGGTTTCACCGTCGGCTTGCTCAACGCGTTGACCGGCGAGTCCAACGCGCGCGTCGAGACGCTCGCCGGCGACCGCGGAAAACAGGAAGTGGAGCCGCTCGCCGATTACTTCGTCGCGCGTCTCAAGCACGACTATCTGCGGGGCAATCTCGTCGTGGGTGGCATCGTGAGCGGCGTCGCGCGCAGGATCGACGACGTCTTCGCTCCCCGATTGGCGCAACACGCCGAGATGTACGGGAACGACGTGTATTACACGTGGCACGAGCAGATGTATTCGTTCCAGGCCAACGCCGCGGTGACGAACGTGACGGGGGACGCGCGCGCGATCGCGTCGCGCCAACTCTCGAGCGCGCGCTACTTCCAGCGCCCCGACCGCGGCGACGGCTCGGGAGGTTTCTTCTCGAACCGGTTCGACACGAGCGCGACGTCACTCCGCGGCGGCGGCGCGTACGCCCGCATCGCAAAGAATACGGGCGACTGGTTCGGCGAAGTGCAGACGAACGTTCGCACGCCGGGCTACGAGACGAACGACTACGCCTTCCAACAGCGGGCCGACTACATCTGGACCGGCGCGAACATCGGCCGGATCTGGACCAAGCCGACGAGCTGGTACCGCCAGATCTATACTGTTGCCGGCATGCAGAATCAGAACAACTTCGAGGGCGACGTCACGCAGCGGCAGTTCCACGCTTATTACTCGACGACAACGCCGCAGTTCTGGAATCTCTCGGGCTTTTACATCCTCCGGCCGGCAGTCATCGACGATCGCGCGCTGCGCGGTGGTCCGGCGATTCGGTCGGTGACGAACCATTTCGTCGAACTGGATGTCACGTCGGACTCACGATCGCAGCTCATCGGCAATGGTGGGATCGGCGTGTACCGCGATGAGAAGTCCGGCCATCAGGCGAATGTCTACCTCAACGCGACGTATCGACCGGTCTCGAACGTCAGCGTGATGTTCGGACCCTCGTTCTCGACGGGGCGCAACTACGCGCAGTACGTGCAGGCGGTGAGCGATACGACGGCGACGTCGTTCTACGGGACGCGCTACGTCGTCTCGTGGCTCGATCAGCGCACGCTCGGCCTCGACACGCGGCTCAGCGTGACGTTCTCGCCGACGATGACGCTCGAGCTGTACACGCAACCCTTTTTCGCGGCCGGCAAGTATTACGACTTCAAGGAATACGCGGCGCCGAGGTCGCTCGAGACGCTCGTCTATGGCAGGGACCGGGGAACGATCGCGCCGACAAGAGACAAGGACGGGATGATCACGAGCTACACTGTGGACCCCGACGGTACCGGGCCGGCCAAGGCGTTCACGATCAGCAATCCGAATTTCAGCTCACAGTCGCTGCGCGGGAACGCCGTGTTTCGCTGGGAATACCGGCCGGGATCGGTCCTATATGTCGCGTGGACGCAGTCTCGCACCGCCGACGCGGCGTTCGGCACGTTGGATCTGGTCCGCGACCGCGACGCGCTGTTCGCGGCGCGGCCGGACAATATCTTTCTCGTGAAGGCGAGCTGGTGGCTGACGCGTTGAACGCGCGCCAGCCATCCGACATCAGAACGCCGGGAAGAACCCTTTGACCGGGCGCTGTTGCTTGAGTGCCTCGATGTCAAACGAGGAACGGAGCGCCGGCGGGAAGTCGGCGATTTGTTCCGGCGTGAGAATCTTCGAGGCCTCGATCATGGAGTCGACGATTCGGTCGAACGCCCGCATGCGCGCGTCTCGAACCATCGCGACGACCTCCTCTTCGTTGTAGGAGTTCGGCAGGTTCGCCAGATACGCGACGACCGGCGCCCACACCGAATCCTGCGCGGCAACGGTGCGCCGCTGCAGCTGGGTCAAACGATCGACCTGGCCCTGACTCAGCACGCTGAGGGAATCCTTCACGTCGAGGATGCCGCGCAGAGGATTGAACACGGAATTGATCAGCCGCTGGCGTAGCTGCTGGGTGGCCATCTTCTCACCCTTCCGAATGCGGCCGGGACCGATCGCTTGGTCGACAGCTTGGTGATCGTTGTCCGCGCCTAGCCGCACCCGCGCCTCGAGCGTCATGACAAACGGCACGCGCACGCCCGACGTCGCCAGACGCGTATCGCCGAAGCGTTGGTTGACGTCGTAGCGATATCGGCCCGACGTTGGATCGTACCCCGTCACGCGAAGCAGCGTGTTGTCCGGCACCGCGGGCTGACCCCAGCCTTGCATGTGCGACGAGCCGTGCATGAGCTGATCGATTCCGACGAGCGGATTTGCGAAATTCAATGTCAATTGCGTGCGATTGTCCCAGCCGAGCTTCGCGGGGTTGAGCACCATGGTCGCCGAGGCCGTCGCCATCCACGGACCTTCGCAACTGGAGCGTCCGGCAATCGTGCTGAACTGGCGCGTCAGGCAATTGCGCACGCGCGGCGACGCGCTGGCGAGCAGCTTTGACATGCCCGAGGAGATCGTCGCGTCGCCAACCGTCGCCGGATCGAAGACGTAGGCACGGTCGTTTGAAAAACCGTCTCCATTGATGTCGCCGGCGACGAGGGGCGTGTATGCGATACCCGACGTGGCGCGACCGGTGAGTGCCATCGAGAAGAGGCTACCGAAGCGCCGATACAGGTTGATGTTCACCGCGTGTCGCGGCGAGACCGCGCCGCGGCCCCACTCGACGTCGAGCGGATTGCCGGCCGTCGTGCCTCCGAATCCGCGCACCTGTTCGCGAACGTCGCTATACACGTAGCTGACGCTCCATCTGGTGTTGATCGTGCCAAGTCCACCGGGCTGGAGGGCGAAAGTGTACTGGGTGCTCCGTGACTCGAGATCGGACCTGACGGCATTCACGCTGCTGAACAGCGGGGACAGCCGGGAATCGACGTTCGTGACAGCTCCTGTTGTCGGAACGATGCTCGACGAGAGAGCGAAGGAGGGGCGATTCGCCTCGTTGTGAATCTGGCCGCGCACGAGAGGCTGAAAGTTCACGTCTATCGGTGTCTGCTGATGTTGATTGAGAGAGTATGTCACGTCGGTCGTGAAGCGGATCAGCTTCGTCACGAACGGACCGCGGAACGAGAGGTTTCCACGCCAGCTGCTTTGCGGCTCGAAGGACGGATCGATCAACGAAACGCTGGGCTGGTTGCTGACAAAGGACGCCGTGGCTCCGGTGGTACAGGCAACGGGAATGCTCGCCGGATTCTGCGCGTATGCCGAGAAATCCGGCGTGGGAACGGCGCCGCCGATGCACAGCAGTTGTCCGATGCCACCGGGCAGTCCGGTATTCGCGATAACTGGCGCGATCAAGTTTGGCCGAACGTCGTTCCGGAACAGCCCAACGCCGCCGCTGAGGAAGCCCCAGGGCGCACCGAAACCAGGAATGCCCGTCGTACCGTTGTTGCCGATTCCCCACGAGAAGCTCGCGCGCGGACTCACGGCGGCACCACTCGGCGCGTGATCCGTGCGGAGATGGAAGACATTGTCGATCGTCGGATTGTACTGGAGCGCCGTCGAGATGCGATTGGCGTCCACGCGAGCGCCGTACGTGACGCTCACTCGATCCGTCATGCGCCATTGGTCGCCGACCCCGAGCGAAGCGGTCTGCACGCCGGCAACCATGTCCTGGGTTATAAAGGAGCGTGTGAACGACGCCGGTCTGTTCGCCTCGACGTCGGCGATGGAGTTGTAGACGAAAGTGCCGCGCGTGTTGGCGCCTTCGTTCTGTGCCAGGCGGTCGAGGCGGGCGTCGGCCGTTGCGCGCCAATGGTGCTTGTTGTCGAGCGAATTCCAGATGAGCTGGTTCCACAGCTCGGCGCCGGAGGTCCGAGTGTAGCGCGGCAATCCGGCATTGCCGCCGAGCACGAGCGAGGTGAGGCCCGTCGTACTGTCCGCGAGCTGCGACGTCACAAGCACTCGTGCATCGGGCAAGTTGACGTAGGGAGCGGCGTCGCTCACATCCGTATGCGCGCCGATGCGAAGGTCATTCAGGAACGTGCTGTCGATGAGCGTCGAGAGCTCCGCTGTGACGTCGCCACCATATCGTGTGAGATCGCCGCCGTGGCCGGGCAAGGCCGTCGATCCAACGAAAGAGGCCGCCGACTTGCTACGGCGTAGCGACGTCGTGAGGCTTGCGTCGACAGTCTGCGACGGCGTCCAATCGAAGCGCCCGAGCAGGCTCGCGTTGTCGGTCTGCCGGCGGCTCGGAATTGCCGCGGCGCTCATCGGGATGCCGAGTAAGCTCGCGGCATGCACGACGGCCGATACCGAATCCTGCGAGACGCCGAGTCGTGCGAGCGTCGCGGGATCGCCGGTGAGCAGCGAAGTGAGATCGCTGAACCGTCGTCCGCCCTGAACGGACACATTGTAGAACAGCCGGTCCAGCACAATCGGGCCGACCGCGTTACCGCTCAGCTGGAGGTTGGTGTACTGCTGCCCGAGTTGTCGTCCCGTGTGATCGGTCATTTGCAGACCTGGCCCGTCGAGCGTCGCGTGCACGAGCCGCGAGCGGAAATTCCCGCCGGGAACCTGCGTCACCGACAGTTGCGCGCCGCTGAAGCCTCCTCGGGATACGTCGTACGCGTTGCTGGAAACGCGAACCAGGCCGACAATGTCGCGCGGCACGTCGCTCCCGCCGAAGGCGAGACCATTCAGGACCACGTTGTTCTGCGATCCCGAAAGCCCGAGCACCGAGAAGCTCGGCAGACCGTTCGACGGATCAGACACGACGGTGATCCCCGGCACTTGAGAGATCATACCCATCAGGTCGCCCTGGTCGGCGGCTGCGAAGACTTCCGAGGCCGCCAGAATTCCCTTCTCCGTGCCGGCAATGTCGCCACCGACAAGCGTCTCCGGTCGCGGCGGCTGTCGTCGCTGCTCGGTGACGCGGACCGCGCCGAGAACGACCGGCGCGCGCTTGAGCGCAACGTCGGCGGTCACCGGCGTCGCGCCGCCGGCCGACTTCACGGTGAGACGCTGTTGAACCCAGCCGATCGCGATAACGGTGACGTAGTACTCAGCCGATCGCGAGGGCATCGTCACCGACCAACGACCATTCACGTCGGAGCGCGCGCCAACCGCCGCCGATCCACCGGCGCCCGCCGGGGTCACCGTAATCGCGGCGTTCGGTATCGCCATCCCACTGTCACTTCGGACCGTGCCGGCTATTCGTTCTGTTTGCGCGGTCTGCGCAAGTCCACGTACAGAGGACAGTACAATGAGACAGATCGAGAGGGCGCGAAGCGGCGTTGCAAAGCGCGACATTGGAGGCCCGGGACGAGGGAGACTGCTGGAGGGAACCGGCGCGATCGTACACCTACGCTCATAAGCGGCTCTTCGTTACAACGTCTACAACTCCCTTTCATTAGGCGTCCCCGAAGGGGCGCTTTTCCGATGGTATTATCTGTGGTCGCCCTTAGGTACGCTCTGACGCAGCTCGCGCGCTCACGAACAGTTCGACAATTCCAGCGTCGTTCTCGTTGCCTGCCAACCTACAGAGCGCGACGCCGCTGAATGCTTGACAGCGTTCATACCCTAGTTTACTCTAGGCCTTGAGCAGTTCAGGGTGCGTCCCTTTCATCGCCGACGCCGCAATGCCCGAGGCCAAACCGCGCGACCTGTTCCCCGGCGCGCTCGAGATGATGGTGCTCCGCCTCCTCAAGCAGGAGCCGATGCACGGCTACGCGCTCGTACAGCGCATTCAGCAAGCCGCGCGAAATCTCTTGCAGGTCGAAGAGGGCTCGCTCTACCCTGCCCTCCAGCGACTGCTCAAAGAGGGACTCGTCGAGGCCGAGTGGGGTGTGTCGGCCACGAATCGGCGGGTCCGCGTGTATCGCATTACGCGCGCCGGCGTCAAACACCTCGGCAACGAGATCTCGAGCTTCGAGCGCATGCTCGAGGGGATCAACCTCGTGATGGCGCTGGGCGCTGGGAAAGCATGAGGTGGCTCGATCGGTTGCTGTCACGACGTCGCATCTACGATGATCTCGATGACGAGATCCGCGCCCACCTCGCGGAGAAGACCGACGCGCTGATCGCCGGCGGGATGTCGGAGGCCGAGGCGCGCGATGCCGCCCGTCGGTCGTTCGGCAACGTCACGAGCCTGCGGGAACAAGGGCGCGAGACATGGCAATGGCCAACGATCGAGTCTTTTCTCATGGACGCGCATTTCGCGCTGCGCCAGGTCCGGCGCGCACCGGCGCTCTCCACGATCGTCATCCTTACGCTGGCGATCGGGATCGCCGCGACCACCACGGTGTTCAGTTGGACGCGCACCATCCTCCTCCACCCGCTTCCCGGCGCGTCGGAGTCCGAGCGCATCTTCGCGCTCGAATCCACGTCGGCGTCAGGGAGTTGGCTCGGCACTTCCTGGCTCGATTACCGGGATTTCCGCAAGTACCTTCGCTCGTTCGACGGACTCGCCGCGGCGTACCCAACGCCTCTCGGCATCGGCAACGACGTACACACCGAGCGTCGTCGGGCCGAGCTGGTGTCGGCGAACTTCTTCGACGTGCTCGGTGTGCGGCCAGCGCTGGGGACGTTCTTCCCCTCGAGCGTGGATGAAGCGGCCGGCGCGCAACCGACCGTCGTCATCTCGTACGACCATTGGCAGTCGCGTTGGCATGGCGACGCGGCCGTCATCGGACACGTCGTGCAGATCAACCGCTTTCCATTCACGATCGTCGGGGTTGCGCCGCCGACGTTCCACGGGTCGATGCCCGGCGAGCGAACGGAGCTCTGGGTGCCGGCCGCGATGCTCGGCCAAATCGTTCCGACGGGCGGCTGGTG
>DATLPC010000234.1:0-2308 GCA_035535975.1 Gemmatimonadaceae bacterium
AAGGCACCAGATAGTGGGGTGGGGTGGTGGGGCGAACGCGGGGGTGTCGGCACATCGACATCCCCGCGTTTTGGTTGTCGGCGCGGCTAGGTTTCCCGAACCGCAGATTACTGGTTGCAAACGCAGCATGCCGACGACCAAGCGAAAAACGACAGCGAAGCGCGCAACAGTCGCGAAGAAGACGAAGACCCAACAGGCGCGAACACGGGCTCGTCGATCGCCGCCGGGGAAAGCGGGACCGGTCAACGAATGGGTGGAGCTCCGGCAATCGTCCATTCACGGACTTGGAGGGTTCGCGCGCCGGGACATTCCGAAGGGCACGCGGTTTCTCGAGTACACCGGCGAGAAGATCAGCAACGCCGAAGCGGATCGTCGCTACGACGACGACCAGATGCGTCGCCACCACACGTTCCTGTTCGTTCTCAACAGCAAGACATGTGTCGACGCGGCGTTCGAGGGAAACGAGGCGCGTTTTCTCAACCACTCGTGCGATCCGAATTGCGAAGCGGTGATCGAGTGTGGTCACATCTGGATCGAGGCGGTCCGCAGCATTCCGGCGGGGACGGAGTTGCTCTACGATTATCAGTACGAAGATGATCCCGACTACACCGAAGAAGATCTCCGCTTCTACGTTTGCCGCTGCGGCGCGCCTAATTGCCGCGGCACCATCGTCAAGACTCGCCGCAGACTGAGCTCGTGACCGCACTCCGCGCGCTGTTGGCGGGACTGGTGGACTACGCCGGCCTCTTCCCACCGGCAGCGCTGAACATGGAGTCGGCCGTGCGGCAGTATGCCGCGTATTCGGCGAGCGACCAGGCGTGGATGCTCGGTCGGTTCGTCGTTCCGGCGGCGCACCTCGATGCTTTTCGCGACGCGCAGGCGCCGCTGCCTGATCAGCCCGAATGGCATCTCTCGGCGCTCGTCGGCGCCGACGTCGAGGCGGACGTCGAGCGCGTCCACTCCTTTAACAACGCGATGGCCGCCCGAGCGCACATAGATACGGTCGAAGGAAAGGCGACGACCGACGACGCGGTCACGAGAATCGCCGACTGTGCGTCGGGTTTCCGGGCGTTCGTCGAGATTCCCGTGACCGACTTCGTGCCGCTCCTCGATGCCATACGCGATCGGGGGCTCAACGCGAAGGTTCGCACCGGGGGAGTGAGCCGCGAGATGTTCCCGGAACCGGAAGCGCTGCTCCGCTTCATCGAGCACGCTTGCCGCGAGAACGTGCCGTTCAAGGCGACGGCGGGATTGCATCACGCGCTGCGCGGCGACTACCGTCTGACTTACGACGAGGACGCGCCGAGAGGGCCGATGTTCGGTTTCCTGAACGTGTTTCTCACGGCCGCATTCGTCCACGCCGGCATGACCGACGGCGCGGCGTTGGCGCTCCTCCTCGAGCGAGACCTCAAGAAGATTTCCGTTTCGTCGAACGCGATTCGGTGGGGCGGTCGTTCCATCTCGACGGACGACATTCACGCGGCGCGCGATTGCGTCGCCTTGTCGTTCGGCTCGTGCTCGTTTCTCGAACCGGTGGACGAGCTTCGCGCGGCCGCGCTGCTCCAATGACGGCGTCGGATCGGACGTTGTCTCCCCCCCCCGAGCTGCGCTCGTGGATCGACTCGGCGAACGATCCGCGCACGGACTTCCCGATCCAGAACCTTCCTCTCGGTGTGTTCGCACATCGAGGGTCGGACGACGCGCGCATTGGCGTCGCAATTGGCGACCGGATCGCCGATCTTCGGGCGCTGAGTGACGCCGGTTTCCTCGACGCGCTCGAGCCTCGCGCCGCCGAGTGTTGCCGCGCCGGCACGCTCAACCGGCTGATGGCGCTCGATCGAGATTCGATCCGCGCTCTTCGTGGTCTCTTGAGCGACGCACTGAGCGCCGCGGGCCCGATCGCGCGCGACCAGGCGATGCAACGCCGCGTCGCCCTTCCGGCAAGCGAGGCCCGACTCGCCACGCCGGCCGTCGTCGAGAACTACACCGACTTCTACGCCTCCATCGAGCACGCCACGAACCTCGGGAGCATGTTTCGTCCGGACAACCCACTCCTGCCGAACTACAAGTGGGTTCCGATCGGCTACCACGGGCGCGCGTCGTCGATCGTCGTGAGTGGCACCGACGTGAAACGACCGATCGGGCAAACGCGCGACGGCGACAATCCGCCGTCATTCGGTCCGACGGCGAGGCTCGATTACGAGATCGAGGTCGGAGCGTTCATCGCGACGGGAAACACACAGGGTTCACGCATCTCGATCGAGCGGGCCGGTGACTACGTATTTGGCTACAGCCTCGTGAACGATTG
>DATLPC010000235.1:0-23326 GCA_035535975.1 Gemmatimonadaceae bacterium
CTCCAAGGACTCCAGGAGAGTGATCTCATCGATTACACTCCGGCAATTAAAGACTCCGCATTGAAGCTGGCGCAGAAGTGCCGGATGGGTCCGTATTTCATCCCGGCCTCGCCGGCGGACGGGAAGGGGAAGAACGGGGCATCCAAGTACAAGTGCTCCTGGTACGCGCCGGGCGCGAGCGGCGGCGTGAACATCGACGGCGGCGCGGCGGCGGATCCGGCGACGGGCTTCCTCTACGTCGGCGGCCAATCGGGACTGAGCACGATCGAGGTCGAACACGACCCCTGCTCCGAGCATCGGTACAGCCAGCCGCACGACAGCTGCGGCCTCCTCGGCGCGCTCCCCGCTCCGAAGGGCTACAAGTCGAAGACGGCCGAAGGCGGCACCGGCTTCGAGCCGCGCGCGGCGACGTCGATCGGAACCGTCTCGATCGTGAAGCCGATGGAGCTCGGCGGCATCACGGCGTACGACCTGAGCTCCGGCGATAAGAAGTGGTGGGTGCCGAACGGCAATCGTTGGCGCGAGCAGACGACGACCGATCCGCTCTTCGCCGGCGTACAGCTGCCGAAGATCCCGGCCATTGGTGGCCAGCCGGAAGTGATCACGACGAGCACGCTCGTGATTCACGGAACGGGACGCTCGGGCAACGCTGGTGGGAACCGCGGCCGCGGCGGTCGTGGTGGCGCCGGCGGCGGCGGTGGACGCGGCGGCGGCAACGCTGCGGCGCCGGCGGCTCCGCAGGCCCAGCTCTACGCCTTCGACAAAGCGACGGGCAAGCAGGTCGGCGCGGTGAACATTCCGGCGGTGAACACGGCGGTGCCGATGACGTTCATGCACCAGGGCAAACAGTACATCGTGTTTGCGACGGGGCAGGGGGAGAGCGTTGGGCTGACGGCGTTGTCGCTACCGAGGGCGACGCCGCACTAGTCGACTTGAGGATCGGAAAAGAACGGGGATGCCGACTGGCATCCCCGTTTTTTTGAGGGCGCAACGTCGCGGTTGGCGGTGGTCGGCGGCGGCTGCTGTTTGCCGGGGCGTTGGCTTTTGGTCATGCCGTCGGCAGCTGGCGGTGCCATCGGCTGTTGGCGGAAGAACGCTCCGCCGACAAGGAAAACGCTGGTGCACGGGCGCATGCGAGCGGCGACCGTTCATCCCGCCATGCCTGACTATCACAAACTCGACGTTTGGCTTCTCGCGTGCGAGTTGTCCGACCAAATCGATCGCCTCGTGACCGAACTCGGTTCGCGGATCCGGGCACACACAGCCGATCAACTCTGTCGCGCAGCCGACGCGATTCACGAGAACATCGCGGAAGGTTGTGGCTTTCGGAGCGATCCGCAGCTCGCGAAGTATCTGCGTCAGGCTCGCGGCTCCGGCGACGAAGTCCAGGATGAACTTGAGACTCTCGAGCGCCGCGGACAAATTCTGCCCGGGTTCGAAGAGCTTCTTCCGAAGTGCCAGCTGCTGTGTAAGAAGCTTGCCCGGTTTATTGATGCCGTCGATCCGCCGACAGCCGTCCGTCGAAAGCGGAAGGGTCGCGGCTAGGGGACGAGCCGATAGCCAAAGGCAGAGCCAACAGCCACCAGCCGGGCTAATAGCCAACGCCCCGGCAAACAGCCGTCGCCGCCGACCACCGCCAACCGCGACGTTGCGCCGTTAACCGCAGTCAAACGGCGTCAGGGCTTCACGTACCTCTTGATGTGCGGCATCGCCGTTTCACCGTACGTCTGCGGCCCCACCTCCGCGCCATAAATATTCCCGCGCTTGTCTACCGCAACGCCTTCCGCGGAGCTCGTGTTCGTCGCCGCGGTATTCGGATCCGGAATGAAGTACTTCACCGACCCATCCTTCGCCGACCCGATCCGAATTCCACGCTTCCATTCACCATGCGCCGGATTCACCGACCCTGATTCCGAATCAGCAACGTAGATGTTGTCCTGCGCGTCGATGGCGATCCCGCTCGGCCGGCTGAACTGGTACCAGGTGTCGAGCAGCTTGCCGTCCTGATCGAAGATCTTGATTCGGTTGTTGCCCCGGTCTCCTACGAAAAGGCGGCCGCGCGAGTCCATCGCCAGCGCATGCGGCTGATCGAAGTCGTCCGGTCCCTTGCCGAGCTGGCCCCAAACCTTCATCAGCTTTCCGTCTTTCGAGAACTTGAATACACGCGCCGTGCTTCCCGAGCCGGACGAGTGGCCCTCGGAGACGAAGATCGTCCCGTTCGGCGCGACGAGGATGTCGTTCGGCTGAAAGAAGTACGCCGAGTCCCGGCCGCCGCCGGGTACGCCCATCGTCAACAGCAGCTTGCCGTCGGGGCTGAACTTGAAGATCTGATGTCCTTTGGGCGGACCGGCCGGCGCTGGCGCTGGTGTGGCCGCGCGGCCGGCGGCCGAAGTATCGGCGCCGCGTCCACCGCCACGGCGCCCGCCTCCGCCACCGCCGGTGCAGCTGCAATCGGTGACCCAGATGTTGCCGTCGCGATCGACGAAGATCCCGTGCGGCGAGATGATGAGTCCCGAGCCGAAGTGCGCGACGACGGTGCCCGTCGTGTCGAACTTCATCACCGGGTCGAGCGTCGACGTGCCGCAGCTGTTCGTCCCACAGCGTTCCGCGACCCAGATGCTGACGCCGTCCTTGTCGATGTCCACCGCGCTCGCCGAGCCCCAGGTGCGGCCCTGCGGCATCTTGGCCCACGTGTCGAGCGTGCGATACGGGTTCGGCAGATCGTTCTGCGGACGGATGCTCGTCTCTTGCGCGCCGGCCGCGCGTGCGAGAGCCGGCGCCGCGATCGCGACGAGGAAAGTCAGGCGGACGCGTCGTTGCATGGATATAAAGGCGAGCTGTGAATTATGGATGAACGCCGATCTTGCGGCCGCGCATGATCGTCGTGTCGGCGCTGAGCGAGTCGGTCGTCGCCGGAGCGTGGTTCGCTTTGAGGATGTAGGCGGTGACGTCGAGGTACTGTTGGTCTTTCAGCGAGCCGGGGTTGTCGACCGGCATCGTCTGTCGGACGAGCTGATAGAAGTCACCTACCCGGCGGTCGCCCCAGTTGTCGACGAATTCCTTGCCGATGAATTTCTCGTTCTGGTGACAGGACGCGCACGTCGAGTTGTACACCTGTTCCCCGCGCTGCGCTTGGGCCGCCGTGTAGGGCGCGGCCGGCAGATTGGTGTAGCGTGTGATCACGACCTTGGCGTTCGGGTCGAAGCGGAGGGCGACGGGCGTGCCCGTCTTCGCTCCCGCGCCAAGCTTCGCCTCGAGCGGCGGGCGGAAATTCGTCGTCGCTGCCGCGCAGCCGACGGCGGCGGCGAACGTGCCAAGGAAAAACAGGCGGGACTTCCGCATCTCTGCTCCTACCGCGCGGCGGTGACGAGGTGGCACCCATATTAGACGGGCGCACGGGCCGCCGCCAGCCGTTACGAGCCGATCCGTATGCGTTGATTTCACTCGCGCGCGGCGACAACTTGCTCGTTATCCCACGCAGCATCCACTCGTTACGTCCATGACGAACGATTCTTCGAGTTCCCCCGATAAAACCGCCGGCCTCAACGCCGCCCGCAGTGACGAGACGGCTCCCGCCGGCTTGCCGCGCCGCGACTTCTTCAAGGTCGCCGGCGCGGGTGCAGGCGCGCTGCTGATTTCCGGCGCGGGCAACGCCGGCGCTACCACGCCCGCGCCCAAAGCGACGCGCTCGGTGCGCTCGGCCTCCACGTCGCCCGATGTCGTGGTGGTCGGCGCCGGGCTGTGGGGCAGCTTCACAGCGTATCATCTGCGCAAATCGGGCGTCAACGTGACGCTCGTTGACGCGTACGGTCCGGGCAACGCGCGGTCGACGTCCGGCGACGAGACGCGCGGCGTGCGCTCGTCCTATGGGGATAAGCGCGGGACGCTGGGTGAGCTGTGGATGCTCTGGGCGCGCGAGTCGATGAAGCGCTGGATTCAGTTCGACGACGAGTGGGGCCGCGAGATGCGGCTCAATCTCTTTCACGTCACGGGCGACATCATCTACCGCACGGAATGGGACAACTTCCAGCTCCAGTGCAAGCTCTGGTGGGACAAGAACAAGATTCCCTACCAGGTGCTGAATCCCGACGACGTGCGCAAAGCATTTCCCGTCGTGGGGATGGAGGACATCACCGCGTGTCTCTACGAGCCCGATGCGGGCGTCGTGCGCGCGCGGCGCGCCGCGCAGGCGGCGGCGGCGGCGTTCGAGCACCTCGGCGGCAAGATCACGATCGGGCGGGCAACGCCATCCAAGATCAGTAACGGCAAGCTCGAGGAAATCTCGCTCGACACCGGCGGTACGCTCCGCGCCGACAAGTTCGTGTACTGCGTCGGCCCGTGGCTCGGGAAGACTTTCCCCGACATCTTCGCGAAGAAGACGCGCACGCCGATGGGGTACGTCGTCTACTTCGCGACGCCGATCGGCGACCATCGCTTCACGTACCCGAACATGCCGAGCTTCAACTTCCCCGGCGTGACGGGTTGGCCGGCCCTCCCGGTCGACAACCGTGGCTTCCGCGTGCGTGGCGCCGAGCGCGCGCCGACTCCCGCCACCCAAGTGGCAGACGCGGGCGCGCCCGGGGCAGCGGCGCAACAGGGTCGTGGCAATGGAAGAGCCAATAATGGTCCAACGACCGACACCGGCTCCAACATGGCCAACGCCGGCAACGCCGCCGGCGCAGCGACCGAGGCCTCCGCTCGCGGTGAAGGCGGTGGTCGCGGGGGACGCGGAGCAGGCGGACGTAATGCCGGCGGCGGCGGAGGCGCGGCCGGTGGCGGCGGCTTCGGACAGCAGCAGGACGTTCCGCCCGCGCAGCAGGATCCCGACACGAGCGACCGCTGGGCAAGCATCGACCGCATCGACGGCTCGCGCCGTTTCGTCGCGCACCGCTTCCCGATCCTCAAGGATGCACCGGTCGCGCAGACGCATTCGTGCCACTACGAGTCGACGTCGAGCAACAACTTCATCGTCGACTGGCATCCGCAGTGGTCGAACGTTCTGATCGGCGCCGGCGGCAACGCCGAAGGCGCCAAGTTCGCGCCGAAGATGGGCGACTACATTGCCCAGCGCGCGATGGGCGTCGTCGGCGACAAGGCGATTGCCGACGTGTTCAAGATCCCGGACAAGGACTTTGAGCCGCCGCCGCAGACGCCTGCGGATTCCGCCACGGCGCGGGGCAGGGGCGGCCGGCCTCCGGAGTGAGGGAGGGGCACGAGACGCGGAACACGAGATGTGTCATCCTGAGCGAAGCGAAGGACCTACTCTCCTCATCGAGTAACTAATTCGGGAGAGTAGGTCCTTCGTCGCGGCGCTCCTCAGGATGACAGCGCATTTTTTTTGCCCATCGCCCACTACCCACACGCCTACTCGCCCCCCTCCTCACTGACGAGGAAGATTTTCGGATCAACGTCTGCCGGCTGGATGTTCGTGATTTGAGTTTGCTGAACAACCGTGAGCGTCGTCATCGTCGGATCGTTGCCGACGAATGAGCGCAGACCGACGACTTCCTGAATGTTCGAGAAGGTCGTCGTCGTCACGACCTTGATCGGTGTGCCCTCGAGTTGCGCCCGAATCGCGCGGAGCTTGAGGGCGTACTCGATGAGTGGGCCGTCCGTCGACTGATCGGCGACGATCAGCGGCTCGAAGGGGTTGGGAATCTGCGTCGGCAAACTCGTCGTCCAAATTTCGGTGACCGCGTGTGCGGGGAAGGGTTGGTCGCCCCAGACGACGCGATAGTCGGTGGTGATCTTGTAGTGCTGCGTCGGGCGCCCGTCGATCGCGTCGCCGGCGCCGAGCTTCTCGAGCTTGAAGTTGACCTCGAGCAGCTGGAGCTGATTGAGGAAGCCCTGGCCTAGCCCACCCCGTCCACGTCCCGGGCCGCGACCGCCGCGTGCGCCGCCCCCCGGAGGTCCGCCGCCGCCGCCACGTCCTCCGAACCCGCCGCGTCCGCCCCCGCCCCCGCCTCCCCCACCTGCTGCGTCACCGGGCGCACCTCCGCGACCGCCGCGACCACCCATCACGCGACCGAGTGTGACGACCGCTGGACCGCCGAAAGTGTCGTCGGCGGACGTGAAGCGATTGCCGTTGGTGTGCTGCACCCAGACCTTGCCGGAGTCGAGCGCGATCAAGAAATCGTCAGTCGTCACGCCCTGCGGCGCCGGCGTATACGCGAGAAATTCGATGCGCGAATGGTTCCCGGCCGCTTGTCCTCGTCCACGCATGACTTCGTCGTCCTGGCCACGCGGCGTGTCGCCGGGATAGACCTTCGTGGACGACGAGATGCGGAACGAGAGCCCCGGCATTCGGTGCGTCGCCGGCGCGTACGCGTGCTCCGGAACGAGGGTCGCCGCCACGAGAGCGAGCGCGCCGAGCTCGCGAGCCGACAAAAGCGTAAACGACACCAGAGAGTCTCCGCGTTGTGTTCGTGTGGTGCTTTGTATACGCGCCGCAAGGGTCGAATGTTCGGCGCGCGCCCTCGAGCGAGGTGCGGAGTTACACCCGATGGTCGTGAGGAAAACGCCGCCTGAAGCCGCCGTCTTCCTTACACTCGGGCATTGCCGCTTGAAGCAATTTGGTTCGGGCGAAACCGGGAGACCGGATGAGGCGCAAAATCTTAGCGACACTCCTGATCCTCCACGGACTGGCGCATGCGGCGCCCGGTGTGTGGGCTGCCGGTGCCGCGCAGTCGTGGGTCGTTACCCCATTATGGGGTGCGGCACTCATCGGATACCTCGCCGCGGGACTCGGCCTCTTTCGGACGCCGCTGCTCCGACGCTGGTGGACGCAACTGTTGATCGTGGCGACTGCGAGCTCGATTCTGCTGCTTGTCCTTTTCGCGGAGCCCATCGGTGCGGTCGGGGCGCTGCTCGACGTCGCGCTCTTTGTCTTCGCCTTCCAGGTCGTCGTGCCCGCCGCGGCACGCGATATCGCGGAGGCCGAGGAGCTCGGCGTGGCCGAGCTGCCGCATCCAATCCTTCACCGGCTGGCGTGGTCGCTCGGCGGTGCGGCGCTCCTTTACGCGGCCGTCGTCATCGCCATCCGACCGCTCTATCTCAGGTGGGGCACGACGCCGGAAGAGCGGACCGCGCGACTACTCGGCGACGACCGCGTGAGAGACGCGCGCTACCGCGTGGATCACGCGATAACCATTCGTGCGCCGGCCGACTCCGTGTGGCCATGGCTCGTGCAGCTCGGCCAGGACCGCGCCGGCTTTTACAGCTATGCGTGGCTCGAGCGGCTGGTCGGCGACGACATTCACAACGCCGACCGCGTGCATCGCGAATGGCAGCGTCTCGCCGCGGGCGATACGGTGTTTGCCACCCAGGCCGATTATTTCGGGGGTCGTCTCGGACATCCGGGATGGCGCGTCACGGTGATCGACTCGGGCCGCGGCATGTATCTCGAGAATTGGGGCGCGTTCGTCCTCCGCCCGATCGATTCCAACACGACGCGACTCATCATTCGGACGCGCGGGCCGGGAACGCCGAACCTGACGATGGTCGCGCTCAGTCCGGTGAACGTGTTCGTGTTCGAGCCGGCGCACTTCATCATGCAGCGCGGGATGATGCGCGGCATTCGAAACCGGGCGGAAGCGGCGCCGACGCGGCGTTATTCGGTGCGATCCGACTGATCGGCGGGATGACGGGGCCGCGAGATTAGAGGTTACTGAACGCGCGGGCGGCCGAGTTGCACGGCGCCCCCCGCGCGTTCATGTTTGCATTCCCACCTCGCGGCCGCCGCCGGCTGTGCAGCGCTGATTTCACTCTCACCGCCGTGCAACTATGTCCGAGCCGTCCGCCGGAGACGCTCAACGCCCGGGCGCCGTCAAGCCTGTTTTTGATCCGAAGACCCTCGATCGCACCGTCATCGCGCTCCCCTTGCTTCAGCAGTTCGCCGAGCGCGGCGATGATGCGGTGTTCGACGTCGTCATCGATATCAATCTCAACTTCCCGGGCGGCCGCGACGGCGCGCGGGAGCGCGTCCGCGATCTGGCGGCCGCGGCCCTGGCGAGCGAGGAACGGCGGCAACCCGGAATTGGTGTCGACGATAGAAAAACGGAACTGAGCGACCAGTACGTTTTCGCGCGGCTCCCCGGCCGCGCCATCAAGGCGATGGTGCGATTGGATTCTGCGTCTGTCGCGGGGGCTTCCAGCTCGCCGCGACGCGTGATCTTCCGCGTGTGGCCGGACTTCGAAGTGCGGGCGCTGCTCACGCGGTCCGTGAGCACCGTCAAGGCGGACGCCGCGCTCACGTCGTTCGCGGCGGACGGCAAGCGCATCGTGTGGGCGGTGCTCGACTCGGGAGTGCAGGGAGATCATCCGCATTTTCGGAAGCACTCGACACTCACGCTCGAATCTCCGTTGCGCCACCGCGACTTCACCGTCGCACCGGGACAGCCGGAGTCGCCGCTCTCCGATGAATGCGGTCACGGGACGCACGTCGCCGGAATCATCGCCGGCGAGCTCGACGTTTCGGACAAATCGATGACGTTGAGCGCCGTGGCGCGGCACCGGGATGAATCGGGCGCGATCGTGCACGACGTCATGCCGCTGACGCACATACGCGGCATCGCGCCGGAATGCACGATTCTCAGCGTGAAGGTGCTCGACGCCCAGGGGCGCGGGCAGGTGAGTAACCTGATCACCGCGCTCGAGGAGATCGATCGCGTCAACGGGTACGGCAAAGACATCCGCATCCACGGCGTGAATCTCAGCGTCGGGTATGATTTCGATCCCGAGTGGTTCGCGTGCGGACAGAGTCCGTTGTGCACCGTCGTCGATCGAGTCGTGCGGTCGGGGGTCATCATCGTGGTCGCGGCGGGCAATACGGGTTACGGCTTCGTCGACACGACGGCACGCGGCGCGGTTGCCGCTGGATTGACGCTCAGCATCAACGATCCGGGAAATGCCGAGCGCGCGATCACGGTGGGGTCGACGCATCGCGACATGCCGCACGTGTACGGCGTTTCGTACTTCTCGTCGAAAGGCCCGACGGGCGACGGCCGGCCGAAGCCCGATCTCGTCGCGCCGGGCGAGAAGATCATCTCATGTGGGGCTGGGTCTACGCTCGACCTCGCGCGCTCAGCGACGCAGAGCGACGCGCTCTACGTCGAAGACAGCGGCACCAGCATGGCCGCGCCGCACGTGTCCGGCGCGATCGCCGCGTTTCTCTCCGTGCGCCGAGAGTTCATCGGACAGGCGGAAGAGGTGAAACGCATTTTCGTACAATCCGCGACCGATCTGCGGCGCGAGCGCTACTTCCAGGGCGCCGGCCTCGTGGATCTCATGCGCGCTATCCAATCGGTGTGATCATGCCTTCGCCAACCACGATGGGCCCGTTCCCCTACTTCCCGCTCGCGTTCAGCAAGGACGGAGCGATCGTCGACCAATCGCAGTTCGCCGCCGTTATCTCCGCCGTTGCACCAGCCGCCGCCGGCGGCGCGATCACCGATCTGATCGTGATCTCACACGGCTGGAACAATGACATGCCGGAGGCGGAGGGGCTGTACACGTCGATCTTCAATCAGGTCGCCGCGGTTCTGCCGTTGCAGAACGCGGCGTGCGACGCGGTCCGCGCGAAGCGCGTCGCGGTGGTCGGCATTCTGTGGCCGTCGAAGAAGTTCGACGATTCCTCGCTCATTCCCGGCGGAGCCGCGGCGATGAACGACGGCACGGCGGACGCGACGGAAGCCGTCGATCGGCTGTCCGGGTTGCTCGACTCGCCCGACGCCGCGCAAGCGCTCGGGCGTGCCAAGTCGCTCATTCCACAGCTCGGCGATTCGATCGATGCGCGTGACGAATTCGCGCGGCTCATCCGGGCGTTCATGCCGCACGACGCGAATGACGAAGAGCCGGTGATCGACCCGTCGTTGTTCACGCTGAGCGGAGATGAGCTGCTGCGGCGGATGTCGCGACCTGTTCGAGACACCGCGCCGGCTACGTCCGGTGGCGCGGCGTCGTTCGATGCCGGCGGAGCCGCGGGACTCGGTGACTGGTTCGGCAAGGTGGCGGATGGCGCCCGCAATCTGGCGAACCTCGTCACGTACTATCAGATGAAGAACCGCGCCGGCGCGATCGGTCAGAGTGGCGTTCGCGACGTGCTTCAGCGCATTCGCGAAGACCGGCCGGCGTCGGGACCGGGAGCGCTGGCGATTCATCTCGCGGGGCACAGCTTCGGGTGTCGCCTCGTGACGGCGGCGACGGCCGGCCCCGCGGGGGCGGCGCCCCTCCCGGTGACGTCGCTCGTGCTCCTCCAGGCAGCCTTTTCACACTATGGCTTCGCCCTCGCGTACGACGGCACGCACGACGGCTTCTTCCGGCGCGTCGTGACCGATCCGGCGTACGTGACGGGCGTCGTCGCCATCACCTTCACCGCCAAGGACAAGGCCGTGGGATTGGCGTATCCGCTTGCGTCGCGGCTAGCGCGGCAGATCGCCGCGGCGCTGGGCGACGCCAATGACCCGTACGGCGGACTTGGTCGAAACGGCGCGCAGAAGACGCCCGGCGCGAAGGCGGTCACTCTCGCCGCTCCCGGCACTGCCTATGGGTTTGCCGCGCGCGGCATCTACAATCTGGACTCGAATCAGATCATCGGCGGCCACTCGGATCTCGCACATCCCGAGGTGGCGTACGCGCTCCTCTCAGCGATGGCGGCCGCGCCGACGTAACGCTCTATACATGGCCCCATCGCGCGGGCCATATTGCGGCGCGTTTCATCCACCCGTCTCCACCAATCGCGGGAGCTCGATCATGCGTGCACCTTCGGCGCTCCGTGCCGTCTCACTCGTGGCGCTCGTGGTCGCGCCCGTCCTGGCCATCGCGCAGTCGAACGGCGCCGTGCAGCAGGGCAAACCGGACGCGGCTCGCGTCGATCCCGACAACCGCAAGGCGCTGCCCGTCGCCGACTACGCGCGGTGGCGATCGATCACCGCCCCGGCGATCTCCTCGGATGGGAAATGGGTTGCGTGGTCGTACACGCAGGTGCGACGCGACGACGAGCTGCACATCAAGCAAGCGGATGGCGGGGGGGATCGCGACGTCGTCGTCAGCGGTGGAACGCGGCCGAGTTTCTCCGACGACGCTCAATGGATCGCGTACTATGTCGCGCCCGCGACGACTGGTCGCGGTGCTGGCCGCGGCGGACGTGGTGGAGCACCCGGAGCACCCGGAGCACCCGCCACGCCGGCGACGCTTCCCGCCGCTCGCGGAGGCGACGCTGCGGCAGCCGCTCCGCCGCGCCGCGTCGAGCTGTTGAACCTCGCGACGCAGATGAAGACGACATGGGAAGACGTCGCCACCTTCGAGTTCTCGAAAGGCTCGGGCTATTTCGTCGTGCATCGCGCGCGGCAGCAGCCTCCGCCGCGCCACGAGGGCGCCGATCTCATCGTCCGCGACCTCAAACTCGGCACGGACAGATTGATCGGGTCCGTGGCGGAATTCGCATTCAATAAAAATGGGTCGATGCTCGCCTACACCATCGATGCGGCGGAGGACGCGGGCAACGGCTTGTACGTCACCGACCTCAAGGCCGGCGCCGATCGGGTGATCGAGAACGCGCGCGAGCACTACGGCCGTCTCACCTGGTCGGAAGACGGCACCGCCCTCGCCGCGCTGCATGGGCTCGACGCCGATACGCTGGCGCAGCGCGAGAACTCGATCGTCGCCGCGATCAATGTTTCGTCCGACGCGTCGACGATGAAGCGAGTGCGCGTGGCGCCGGGCACCCATGGAGTGCCGGCGAAGTTCGCGATCAGCGAGAAAGGTCCGCTCGTCTGGAGCACGAAGAACGATCGACTGATCTTCTCGCTCAAGAGCCAGAATCCCAAGCGCAAGGCGGTGACCGAAGACACCCTCGTCGCGGCGTCGGACGTCGACATCTTCCACGCGAATGACGATCGCATCCAGAGCGTACAGCGCTCGCAGGCGAACGCGGACCGCAATCGCACCGATCGCGCGGCGCTCGATCTGGCGACCGAAAAGGTGACGCGCATCTCCGACACGACCTTCCGCAACGTGTTCGTGACGCGCGATGGTCGATGGGCGGTCGTCGGCGACGATCGCAAGTACGTCTCCGACTACACGCAGGCGCGCGCCGATTATTTCCGCGTCGATGTCACGACCGGTGAGCGCACGCCGATCGCCACGGGCCTCGGCCGCACGTTCGGCCTGTCACCGAGCTCGCGCTACTTCCTCTACTGGAAGGACAAGCAGGTTTGGTCGTACGACCTCGCGGCCAACAAGCATGTCAACATCACGGCCAAAGCCCCGGTCTCGTTCGTCAACGCCGAGGACGACCACTTCGGCGACAAGCCCGCGTATGGAGTGACCGGCTACACGAAGGACGAGAAGTACGTCATCCTCGATCATCGCTATGACCTGTGGCTCGTGTCGCTCGACGGGAGCGAAGCGCCGCGCAATCTCACCAGCGGCGCGGGCACCGCGAAGGAGATGCGGCTGCGTTACGTCGCGCTCGATCAGGAGCAGGCTGCGGGTCCGGCGGCGGGTGGTGGTGGTGGCGGCCGCGGTGGCCGTGGTGGTGGCGGCGACGCAACGATTGACCTCAGCAAGCCGATGTTCCTCTCGGCCTATGGCGATCGCACGAAGAAGTCAGGCTACTATGAGGTGAATCAGGGTCAGGTCCACGAGATCGTGTACCAGGATAAGAGCTTTGGTCGCCCGCAGAAGGCGGCCAATGCCGATCGCTTCCTGTACACCCGTGAAGATTGGACGGAATATCCCGATCTCCGCGTCGCCGACCACACCTTCCAGAACGACAAGAAGGTGAGCGACGCCAATCCGCAGCAAGCCGAGTATCGGTGGGGACATCGGATCCTGTTCGACTTCACCGATCGCGACGGCCACAAGCTCCAGGGCACGCTCGCCATCCCAGACGGGTATCAGCCCGGGCAGCGACTGCCGATGCTCGTGAATTTCTACGAGAAGAACTCGCAGAACCTGCACGTCTATCAGACGCCGCGGTATGCGACGGCGCCGCAGTTCGCGGGCTATGTGAGCAACGGATATCTCGTGATGCAGCCCGACATTTATTTCCACACGAGGACATCTCACAGCGACATGCTCGGCTCGGTGGAGAACGCGGTGAAGAAAGTGATCGAGATGGGCTACGCCGATCCGAAGCGCGTCGGGCTCCAGGGGCACAGCTACAGCGGCGGCGGCTCGGCGTACATCGCCGGCCACTCGACGATGTTCGCGGCGATCGTCTCCGGCGCGGCGCCGATCGATCTGACCACGGAGTTCAATACGCTTTTCCGCGGCAGCGGTCAGAACAACCAGGGCTACGACATCACAGGTCAGGGGCGCTACGGCACCGATCCGTACACCGATCCGGAGCTCTATTACCAGCAGTCGCCGATTTCGGGCGTGAAGACGATGAACACACCGCTCCTCCAGATGCAGGGCGACAACGACCAGACGGTGGAGTATCTGCAAGGCGTCGAGTGGTACAACGCGCTTCGCTTCAACAAGAAGCCGGTGATTTTCCTCTCGTACCCGGGCGAGGATCACGGGCTGCGAAAGCTGGAGAATCAGGTCGATTACGAAATTCGCATGGGGCAGTTTTTCGACCACTACCTCAAGGGCGCGCCGTCGCCGGACTGGATGACTTCAGGCGAGCGGTTCATCGACAAGGACAAGCGTCCGCCACTACCGATCACGGTGGAGAAGAAAGCGACGCGCGTCACGCCGGCGACGAACAACGTGATTCGGCCGCAATGAACGGGGACGAAACTGCGAAACTGCTTTGATACGGGACAGAGCGACGGGATTGAACGGAGCAACTACAGGATCAACTGCTTGTGAATGGGATGCGACAAGAAGATTCTTGCGCCACAGCCCTTCAATAGCAGTAAACCTGTAGGTCATCCCGTCCGATCCCGTCGTTGTCCCGTGTCCAAAGCAGTTTCGCAGTTTTCGCACCTTTTGCGGTTAGTCTGTTCCGCGCCGCGGCAACAACAGAGCCGTGCGCATCGCGCCCATGGGTTGCTCGCGTGTGTAAACGACGAGAGACAGCCGCCCTCCGACCAGGTCGCGGCGCTCTGACTCGGTCAATGTGAGCGTGCCCTTCGCGCTCGCGGTTCCCGGGCCCGCGAGATGCCGAATCATGTCGCCCTTTCGACCCGCGCTGTCGCGATCGATGCTCACGGTGAAGACGTGACTCGCCGGAACACCGCTCACGATGACGGAATAGGCAAGCGCGCGCCGCGTCGGGTCGTAGGTCAATGTTCCGCGCGCGACGGCGTTGCCATCTTTGGCGACGACGTTCATCGCGACCGGCATCGGTGCCTTTCCGTCGACGAGGGGCGGCGTCGTGCTCGGCGCGCGGCGAGGGTGCGTCGACTGCTCGTAGTCGTACGCCATGGCGACGAGTCGCGCGTCGTCCAGCGGACGGCCGAGTAGCTCGAGACCGATCGGCATTCCATCCGGGGTGAAGCCGGCAGGAGCGGACAAAGCGGGTAGGCCGGTCACCGCGCTCAGCTGGCAGTTCGCGCCGCGCTGCGGTTCACCGATGAACGCGGCTTTGCGGCGGAGTGTCGGATAAACGAGGGCGTCCAGCTTGTTCGCCTCGAGAAACGAGACGACGAGCTCGCGCGCCGCCGTGCGCTGCGCCCGTGCGTTCTTGTATGCGTCGCCCGTGCGAGTGCCGCGCGCTTCGCGACGTCGCAGGCCTTCGTCGAGCGCCACGTGCATGAGACCGCGATCGATGATCTCGTTCAGCGACTTGACCGGCGCGTTGGGGACCGTGGCGAGAAAGTCCATGAGATCCGGCTTGAGCTCGTAGTCGATCACGCCGGCCGCGTTGATCACCGAATCCAAGCCGGGTATCGTCACGTCCACGACCTCGGCGCCGCGCGCCTTCATCTTTTCAATCGCCGCGCGGACCACGCGCGCGCCCTCCTGATCATCCGTCTCCGTGCCGAAGTGGGCGACGAGTACGCCGAGCCGCTTGCCACGGAGCGCGGTGCTGTCGAGCGCATTCATGAATGTCGGAAGGGGCTTGCCGCTCAGAATGCGCGTTGCGGAGTCGGCAGGGTCGGGTCCGATCGTCGCATCGAGACCGATCGCCAGATCCGTCACCGAGCGCGCGAGCGGTCCGCCGACGTCCTGCGTGTGCGACAGCGGAACGATGCCGGTTATGCTCGAAAGCCCCTTCGTTGGCCTCAAGCCGAAGAGGTTGTGCACCGCCGACGGAATTCGGATCGAGCCGCAGGTGTCCGATCCCCATGCGATCGCGGCGAAGCTCGCGGCAACGGCCGCGCCGCTTCCACCGCTCGAGCCGCCGGGACTTCGATCGGGGTTGTACGGATTGCACGTTTGCCCGCCGATCGAGCTGATCGTGGTGATGCCGCTCGCCAGCTCGTGCATGTTCGATTTGCCAAGAATTACCGCGCCCGCCTCGCGCAGCTTCTTGACCTGGTAGGCGTCGTCCGGCTCGAGAGTCGCGAAGGCGATCGTGCCGGCGGATGTCGGCATCCCGCGCGTGCCGTAATTGTCTTTCACAATGACCGGAATCCCGTGCAGCGGACCGCGCACGCGTCCGGCCTTCCGCTCGGCGTCGAGCGCAGCCGCGTCGGCGCGCGCCGAGGGATTGAGGCGAATCACCGCATTGAGCGCGGGACCGCTGTGGTCGTACGCCGCGACGCGCGCGAGGTAGGCGTCCACCAACGCCACCGACGTGAGGGCGCCATGTGACATCGCAGACTGGAGATAAGAGATGGTGGCCTCGTACACGACGTCGTCGTGGCGAGCCACCGGCTGACGTTGCGCGGCGGCCGGAAATCCAGCGGCGAATGCGCCGACGGCGAATGCCGTAGCGAGAGCGTGCGGGAATTTGGTCCTCATATGCACACGAATTAACCGAATTCCCTCGTTCGGGGTCAGACTCCGTTTTCTCGGCGGCTCGGCGGCTCGGCGACTCGGCGGCTCGGCGGCTCGGGGGCTCGGCGGCTCGGTGGGCTCCCGTTCCCGGAGGTGGGGTGAGACCCCATTATTTGCGCATGCGAAAAACTCTCGTGCGCGTATTCGGCTCCGCTGCGCTCGTCGCCGGTCTGGCGCCGGCCGCGGTTGGGCAAACCGGCTCGTATTTCCCGCCTCGTGGCGACTGGCGGAGCCGTCCCCCCGCGGCCGTCGACCTCGACTCGGCCAAGCTCCAGGCGGCTGTCGATTACGCGTTGTCGCATGGCAGCTCGTGGGACTTCGACCGTGATCAGGTCCGAACGTTTGGACCACCTCTCGGGCCGCTGCCGAAAACGCGCGCGTCGACGAATGGCATCATTCTGCGGCACGGGTATGTCGTGGCGAAGTTCGGCGATACCAAGGCGAATGATCCCGTCTACAGCATCGCGAAAAGCTTTCTGTCGACCGTCGCCGGGATCGCGGTGCAGCGTGGATTGATCAAGAGCGTCGACGACCGCGTCGCCGACTACATCCACGACGGCGGCTACGACTCGCCGCAGAACGCGGCGATCACCTGGCGCAACCACTTGCAGCAAGAGAGCGAATGGGAAGGAACGCTGTGGGGGAAGAACGCCGACTTTGTGGGACGCGACCAGTTCGGCAACGGGGCGCGTCCGGCGCGGGCGATCCAGCCGCCGGGAAGCCACTACGAGTACAATGACGTCCGCATCAATCGATTCTCGCTCTCACTTCTCCGGCTGTACGGCGTCGCGCTCGCCGACGTGCTCAAGTCGACGATCATGGACCCGATCGGCGCGTCGTCGGAGTGGCGGTGGGTCCCGTACAACAACTCGACGGTCACGATCAACGGAAAGCAGATTGGATCGGTGAGCGGCGGCACGCGTTGGGGTGGAGGGATCTGGATCAATTCCGAGGATCTCGCCCGCTTCGGCCTGTTCGCGCTCAACCGCGGCAATTGGAACGGCACCCAGATCATGCCCGCCCAATGGTTCCGCGACGCCGTGACGCCGAGCGCCCACGGCCCGGACTATGGCTACCTGTGGTGGCTCAACACCCAGCGCAAGCAATGGCCGAGCGGTCCGGCAACGAGCTTCGCGGCGCTCGGCAATGGGAGCAACATCATCTGGATCGATCCGGATCACGACATCGTGCTGGTGTGGCGCTGGTATGAGAACAACGCCATCGACGGAATGATTCAGAGGATCGAGGCCGCGGTCATCCGCTAACATCGCGCCGAGTCGCCGAGTCGCCGAGTCGCCGAGTCGCCGAGTCGCCGAGTCGCCGAGTCGCCGAGTCGCCGAGTTCGCATTCAGCCCCTCCTGTGGGCATATTTCGCGCATTGTCCAGGCCGCACGATTTCCCGAGGTTCTGAATGGCCCGAATCACTGAAACCGATTGGATTTGGCGCGACGGCGAGTTCGTTCGCTGGCGCGACGCCACGGTGCACGTCTTGTCGCATTCCATGCAGTTCGGCTCCTCGGTGTTCGAGGGGATCCGCTGCTATAGCACCCCGCGCGGTCCGGCCATTTTCCGGCTCGAGGACCATCTCCAGCGGATGCTCGACTCGTGCAAGATCTACCGGATGGAGGTCAAGCACACGCTCGACGAGCTCGTCGGCGCCTGCTGTGAGCTGGTCGAGCGGAATGGGCTCGACAGCTGCTATCTCCGCCCAATGGTCCTCCGCGGCTATGGCGCGAGCGGGATGGTGCCGTTCGACAGCCCGGTCGAGGTCTATCTGCCTTGCTGGCCGTGGGGCGCCTACCTCGGCGAGGGCGCGCTCGAGAATGGAATCGACGCCTGCGTCACCAGCTGGCAGCGTGTCGCGCCGAATACGATCCCCGCGATGGCGAAGGTTGCCGGCAACTATCTCGGCAGCCAGCTCGTGAAGATGGAGGCGCTGCGCAATGGCTTCGCCGAAGGCATTGCCCTGAACGTCGACGGCATGATCAGCGAAGGCTCCGGGCAGAACGTCTTCATCGTGAAGAACGGCGCCGTCTGCACGCCGACGATCAACGGCACGCTCCTCCACGGCGTGACGCGGTTCAGCATTCTCCAACTGGCGCGTGACATGGGTCTGCCGGTTGTCGAGGCTGAGATGCCGCGCGAGATGCTTTACACCGCGGACGAGGTCTTCCTCACCGGCACGGCGTCGGAAGTGACGCCGGTTCGGAGCGTCGACAAGATCACGGTTGGGAATGGCCGTCGCGGTCCGATCACGACGCAGATCCAGCAGCGCTTCCTCGACCTCGTGAAGGGTGTCGACGACGACCCATATGGTTGGTTGACCTACGTTCGCGCGGAGCGGCTGAGCGGAACGCGTTGAGTTGGGCATAATTTGCGCATGACCTTGCCGGGATTCCCTCCTCTGGGGACTTCGCATGCCGGATGAATCGGAGTTCGCTCCAGATCTCAGCAAGCTCGACAATCGATACCAAATCCTGAGCGAGCTTCGGCGCGCTGAGAATGGACGAACCTTTCTCGCGCGACACACCGGGCTCAATCGTGACGTCACGATCGACGTCGTCCGCGTCCCGACCGGCGACGACGAGGCGCTTCGCTTTCTTGCCTCCGACGCCGAATTGCTGGCGAGCCGGCGGCACGCGCACGTCATCCCCGTCATCGAAGGTCGCTGGTTGGGCGACGACGCGTTCGCCATCGTGCGCCCGCGCGTTCGCGGATCTTCGCTCACGCAGCTGATCAGCGCGCTCGGTACGGTGCCGACGCAACGGATGAGGGGCATCCTGGAGCAAGTGCACAACGCGCTCGAGTGGGCGCGCGCCAACGACATCGTCAATCGGTCGGTGGCTCCAGACGACATCGTTCTTCAGCAGGGAAGTGGTCGCGTCCTCGTCGCGTTCGGACGCGATCCGGACGCAACCGAGCTCCCGAACGCCTGCGACGACGTGCGTACCGTCGGACAATTGGCCTGGGCAATGCTCGCCGGCGGCCCGCCCGCCGCGGCGCCGACGAAGCCGCTCGGCGAGCGTCGGCCGGACCTACCGCCAAAAATTATTCAGGACACCGAAGCGCTCATCACCTGCGACCGCGACGGCGCTCCGCCCGACGTAGAGGCCTACCTCGTTGCCCTCGGCGGGTTCGCGCCGCGCGCGTCCGGCGAAACGGAGGCTGCGCCAGCGGCCATCGCCAGCACTGAAGGCGCGGACTTCGAGTTCAACGACGAGATCACAGCGGAGGCGCCGGTTCCCACGAGCGACCTCGCTCAAACACCGCCCGGCGATCAGGCTGGCGACGAGCACGTTCCTGACGACGATCTCGGCGTCGAAGACCACGTTGAAGCCGCCGACGACGCTGGCGCCGGCGCGATCGTCGTCGCTAGCGACGAAGGTCAACCACTCTCCGGCGAGATCAAGACGCTGCCGACACTCGTCGAGACACCGGATCGGCCGACGACCGTTGTCGGCGGTCGTGCCGAGAACGACGCCGAGGTCATTGTCGTCAGGCGCGGAGGGATGAGCTTCGGCGCTCGAGTGCTCACGACCGCGGCAATCGCGGCGGTGATCATCGTGGCCATCGTTCTGTTCGTGCGGCGCGGTAACGGCTCGGCGCCGCAAATGGTGGCCAACACGGCCGACACATCGTCGCTGGCCGCCGGTGACGTCGCGCTCCGTGGGCAGCAGCGTCGTGCCGACACGACGCCACCCGTCTCGGTGACGATCGTTCCGCCAGCAGGAACACAGGGCGCGCCGACCGGATCCGGCACGACGGCGTCGAGCGCGACGCCGAGTTCGAATCAAGCGACGCAGAATCCCGCCACTTCCAATCCCGCGGGCGGCGCAGGGGCGCAGCCGTTGTCGCCGCCGACGCAGCGACGTTCCGAGCCGCCGGTCTCGACGAATCGTCCGACGATCGTCCCGCCCGGGACGACCCGCGACACTTCAGCACTGGCGCATGATTCCGCGCGGGTGAGGACGACCGCCGAGATCTGCGCGTCCACCGAGTTGGGCGATCAGCGGACCTGTCTCGGGCAACTGATCAAGGAAAACGACGTAGAGCTCAACTCGGTCTTTCGTCGCCTCGTGACGGCGATGCGCCGGAAGGCGAACATCGCCGACCAGGATCCCGAGCCGCAGACGATCGTCGAGCTGCGTGAGGCCGAGAAAAAGTGGGTCGAGGACCGAGACGTGGCATGCCGCGGCACCGGGTCCGGGCCGCTATATGCCCGGACACGCGCCGCCTGCTACGCCGGACAGTCGGCACGACGCGTTCGCGACCTTCGCCAAATGCTCGATTCGATTCCGCCGGGATAATAGAAACAGCTCAGTTCGATCTCAACGCATCGAGCGGATTGGCTTTCGTCGCGCGGCGAGCCGGCAAATAGCTCGCCGCGACCGCGACGACCGCGAGAACGAGTGGACCGACCACGAACGTGATCGGATCACGCGACGAAACGCCGAATAAGAGATTGCTCAACGCCCGCGTTGCCGCGAACGCGCCGGCAAGTCCGACGATGACGCCAACGAACGCGAGCAATACACCCTGTCGCAGCACCATCCCTTGCACGTCGGCCGGACGTGCGCCGAGGGCGATGCGGATGCCGAACTCGCGCGTTCGCTGACTCACCACGTAGCTGATCACCCCGTACAGTCCAAACACCGCCAGACCGAGCGACAGCGCGGCGAGACCGGTGAGCACGACCATCGCCAAGCGGCGCGGCGCCAACGAACCGGCGATGCGTTCGTTGAGCGTCTGCGCGGAGAAGAGCGGAACGTTCGGGTCGATCGACTGGACGGCGCCGCGCACGCGCGACACGGCGGCTGCCGTCGGCAGCGTCGTGCGCGTCACGACGTACATGGCCGAGTACCACTGATGCTGCGTGTACGGATAGTAGACCGTCGCTTTCGGCGGCTCGCCGAGCTCACCTTGGCTGACGGTGCCGACGACGCCGACGATCGTGGCGTCGGGGCCCTGATTGATCCGCTTGCCGATGGGATCTTCGTTGGGGAAGTACGTCTTCGCCAACGTCTCGTCGATCACCGCGACCCACAGTCCCTGATTCGGTGTCGCGATGTCCGTCTTGTCGAACAACCGGCCCCGCAGAAGCGGAATGCCCATCGCCTTGAAGTAGTCGCCACCGACGGTGTGCAGGTTCGCGTGCATCGTCGGCAGGTTCGGATTCGGCGCGCGTCCGATGATCGTGAATGGGCTGCTGTCGTTTTCACTGCTGAACGGCAGCTCACTCACGAGGCCAACCGATCCGAGCTCGCTCATCGCGCTCAGCCGGCCGAGCAGCTGGTCGTAGAACGCGGGCAGCGCTCCCTGCTGCTGATAGCGCGGGCCGGCGATGGTCATCTTCATCGTCGTCACGTGCTCGGCGTTGAACCCAGGGTTCTGCGACAGTAGCAGGCGCAAGCTGCGGATCATCAGCCCCGATCCGACGAGAAGCACCAACGTCAACGCCACCTGGACGACGACGCTCGTATGCAGCAAACGGCTGCGACGTCCTCCGAGCGACGCGCCGCCGCCTCCGTCCTTGAGCGCGTCTTGCACATCGACCCGGCCGGCGCGCAGCGCGGGCAAGAGACCGAACAGCAGACCGGCGACGAGCGTTGCGACGCCCGTGAAGATGAGCGCGGGAGCGCTGAGACGGACGTCGCTCAGAGCCGGCATCTGCGCGGCGCCCGCCGCGGACATCATCTTGAGGATCGCGGCGCCGACGACCAGTCCGACCAATCCGCCCGCGATCGACAGCACGAAGTTCTCGATGAGAAGTTGTCGCACGATCGTGCCGCGTCCCGCGCCGAGCGCGGCGCGGACGGCGAGCTCGCGCGACCGTGCGGTGCCGTGTACGAGCTGGAGGCTGGCGATGTTCGCGCAGGCGATGAGCAGCACGAATCCCACGGCGCCGAGAAGAACGAGGAGCGCCGGTCGGAGCTGCCCGGCGATCATCGTGACAAGCGGAACGACGTTCAAGAACTGCTTCATCTGTCCGTAATTCCACGCGGGGTTGTCGTGCCAGCGTTGCTGCTCGTTGCGGACGCCCGCGTCGAACTGCTCGCGGTTGACGCCGGTTTTCATCCGACCGACGACGTTCCAGATCATCTGGCTGCGATTCTGCGCGTACTGCGGCGTGATGGCGATCGGTGCGTAGAGCTGCGTGCCACGCGGATAATCGAAGCTCTCGGGCGCGACGCCGACCACCTCGTAACGCGCGCCGCTGAGAACGATCTGCTTGCCGATCAGCGATCGATCGGCACCCAGCTCTCGCCAAAGCGCGTAGCTGAGTACGACGACGCGCTCTTTTCCCGGTTCGGACTCGTCGGGTCGATAGAACCGGCCAAGCGCGGGCGCGATGTGGAAGACGTCGAAGAACCGGCCCATCGTGCGGGCGATGATCACGCGCCGCGGATCGCCAAGCTCGGTGAGGACACCACCGCGGCCGGCCCAGGCGCCTGCGGCGTCGAAGAGCTCGCGGCGCGCCATGAGATCGAGCGCTTCGCCCGGCCCGACGTTCTCGTTCATGAGATTCATCGTCGGCAGGTTCGTGCGCACGACCATCAGCCGCGCGATGTCCGGCGTCGCGACCGGATGGAGCAGCACGGCGTTCACGGCGCTGAAGATCGCCGTATTGGCGCCGATCCCGAGGGCGAGCGTCAGCAAAGCCGCGGCGGTAAACGCCGGACGTCTGCCGAGCTGCCGCACGGCGTAACGAACATCGCGGCGGATGGAGTCGAGCCACTCGGTGCGTTGCATGGCAGTCTCTCGTTGATTGGCGAGTGTGCGCATAACGAGCGCGATGTGCTCGCGATCGCCGAACCGCTCGGTCGCGATCCGTCGCGCTTCGTCGGACGGAATGCCGCGCGCGATGTAGTATCCGACGAGCTCCTCGAGGTGGAAGCTGATCTCGTCGTCCACCTCGGCCCGGACGTTGGTGCCCCAGAAGCGGAGATACCGCCACCATTTCGGCGGCGGAGGGTCTGCCGGGTCGTCGCGGCGGGGGACGGTCATGCCGGTACCGGTACGGCGGTCATGATCTTGGTCATGGCGCCGGCGAAGAGGTTCCAGGTGCGCGACTCTTCGGCGAGTCGTCGCTTTCCGGCGGCGGTGAGGCGGTAATACTTGGCGCGGCGGTTGTTCTCGGTAATGCGCCATTCCGCCTTCACCCAGCCTTTGTTCTCCATTTTGTAGAGGGCGGGGTAGAGCGTGCCCTCTTCGATCTGGAAGACATCGTCGGTGATGCGCTGAATCCAGCGCGCGATGCCGAAGCCGTGCATCGGCTGCCAGCTCAGCGTCTGGAGGACGATGACGTCGAGGCTGCCTTGCAGCAGATCGACTGTTGGACGCGACGGGGCCACGCGTTCCTCACTCACTTAGGGTGCCTAGGGGGCAGGTTACTTCCCTTGGACACACTAGGCAAGCGAAAGGTTGGGAAGGC
>DATLPC010000236.1:0-43932 GCA_035535975.1 Gemmatimonadaceae bacterium
CCGCCGGCCGTCGCGAAGGGCGTAGTGGCCGACACGTGATGCGACGGCCCGCACAACGACAACAGTGTCAGTGCATTGGCCAGTCCGCGCCGGTCGTTGATGGCCGCGAACAACGCGACCGCGCGATCGAAGCTGGCCGCGGCGGCTCGTTGATCGCCGGCGATGTGGTGCGCCATTCCAATCAGGTCCACCGTTTCGGCGACGCCGCGTCCGTCACTCAGTCGCTCGAAGAGTCCGAGCGCCTCTTCGTGGTGCGGAAGACCGGCAGCGGGATTCTCGAGGTTCACGTGCCAATTGCCGACGCGGTTGAGACTCCGCGCGACGAGTGTGTCGTTCTCCAACGAGCGCGAGACGTCCAGCGCCTGACGCCGATACTCGCCGGCGCGATCGTAATCGCGCGCCGCCCACAACATCCCCAGCGCGTGCAGCGCCTCCCACACACTACGCTCGTCGTTCGCGGCGCGACCGCGCCGGAACGCCTCGGAAAAACTCTCATGCGCGTGCTCGAATTCGCCGAGCGTCTCCTGAACCCGGCCGCGCTCGAGATAGAGCTCGGTCGACACGCCGCCCATCGACGTTTGCGCCGCAAAAGCACGATCCAAGTGCGCGAGCGCCTCGCGGGGCGCCGAGAGCGCAATCGCATGGCGAGCGGCGAGCAGCGCGTACGAAGCGGCGTGCTCCCAATCGGCGGCTTCCCAGGTGTGATAAGCGAGCGCCTCGAAATTCCCCGGGGCGAGCGACTCGCCGCCGATCTTCTCCAACGCGGTCGCGACGCGCCGGTGGAGCGCGATGCGCTCGCGACCGAGCAGCTCGGCGTAAATCGCCTCGCGGCTCAGCGCGTGCCGGAAGGCAAACCGATCCGGAGACTCTTCGACGACGAGCTGCGCGGCGATCAACTCCTTGACGAGCGCGAGCAGCTCCGCCTCGTCGTGGGCGGTGAGCATCTCGAGCAGCGCGAAATCGAAGCGCCGCCCGGCGACCGCGGCCACCGACGCGACATTTCGCGCCGGCGCGGAGAGCGCCGCCAGCCGGCGTCGCACCGCGTCCACCGACGTGCGCGGCACGTAGACGCGCTCGAGCGGACGCGCGCGCCAACCGTCGGTGGTCGAGACGACATCTCCCGCGACGATCAATCCCTTCAGCGTTTCCTCGACGAAGAACGGATTCCCCTCGGTCAGGTCGTAGAGACGGCGGAGGAAGTCGTCGCCGAGCGAGCCGCTCGAACCAAAGATGGCGCCGAGCATCTCGCCGACGTCGTCGCGCGTCAATCGGTCGACGCGCAGCTCGGTGGAGATGCGAGCGCGCTCCAACTCGGTGATCAATCGATCGAGACGCGGCCCGACTTCTTCGCCGCGATACGTGAGCGCGATCGCCAGTCGTCGTGTTGCGTCGGCGCGGACGAGGTGCAATACGAGATCGAGCGTCGCGTCGTCGCTCCAGTGTACGTCCTCGAGCGCGATGAACACCGGTTGTGTCTCGGTGATTGCCGCGATCGACTGCGCGATGCCGTGAAACAAGCGCCGCTTGTCCATCTCCGGATCGACCGACACGCTCGGAGTCGCGCCCGGCAGCGCGCTGCGCAACTCGGGAAAGAGCGCCACGAGCTCCGGCGCGGCGGCGGCGAACAGATGCTCGAATCGCGCCGACGAGCCGGCGCCGGCGAAGGCGCGAAAGAGATCGAGTAGCGGCGCGTACGGAATGGACCGATCGGACTCGAACGAGGCGCCCCTGAGTACGAGAAAGCCGCTCTCGCGAGCGGCGTCTATCGTAGCGCGGAGCAGTCTGGATTTCCCGACCCCAGCCTCACCGACGATCAACGTGACGTTCGCGTCGCCATTGGCCGCGCGTTCCAGATTCTCCCGAGTGACCGTCAGCTCGGAATCGCGCGCGATCAGCGTCGGGGAAACGACGTTGTGGTGGGAAGCCATGTAGCAAGAGATCCTAGATCGTAGATCCTGGGCCCTAGATGTAACTGCGTATTTCGCCGTTCATCTAGGACCTCGGACCTTAGGATTCAGGATCTCACTGAGACTTGGCGACCCTCTTGCGCCCCGCCTCGTACCCCATTGGAAATGCCACCGCAATCAGACCGTGCCGTTTTGCCTTCTCGACCATGCACTCGCTGAACCACGGTGCGGAGTTGTCGAGGGCGACGGCGCCGAAGCCGCTGGCGGCGATGGCCTCGAAGTCGGGAGCCGTCTCACCGCCGTACACATAGGCGATGACTGTCTCGGTGGGATCGTTGTCAGATGTACCGTTGTTGTTGTTCCACATGATTAGCGTCCTCGCTGCTTGATCTTACTTCCGGAGCGCGAGCTCCGTGAGTGCGATGCGGTATTCGCGCGCCGTGGCATCCCACGCCACGCGATATGCCGCCGGGTAGTAGCCGGCCGTTTGGTACTTCGCCGGCGTGGAAATCGGAATCAGTTGGTCGCGTACCGCGGGATCCGTCGCCTCTTTCTTCGAGAGGATGAAGGCGCGCGTTACCATCGGCTCCCAGAAGTGGAAGCGACCGTCCCACGATCCGTAGATGAACGTCGCCGTGAACGGCTTGTAGCCTTCGGGCTTTCCGAGGAGCTTCTGCAGCTCCGCCGAGCGAAGGTCGACCCAGTGGAGACCCATCATCGGTACGACGAGCTTCGCCGGTTCGACCCCCGGCGGTCCGAGCGCGACGTTGAACGGAGGCACGAACTCCGCCGGCGGAAGGTTGCCGCCCTTTTTCTCGAACTCGGGATTCGTTGGGACGATCGAATCGCGCGCGACCTTCGAGATCGTGTAGAAGTGGAAATCGAAATGCGGCACGTCCTGATAGACGCCTTCGGGTTCGTGGCCCATCGGATTCCAGTTCATCTCGACGAAGGTGAACGGCGTCTTGTTCCCGGCGGGGAGCGACAGGATGTACTCGTGCGTCATCGGGGGAGGGGCGCCGTCGCCGCCGTTTCCATGGTGCCCGCTGCCGCCGGCGGGAAGTCCTTCGAGAGCGGACGCGTCGAATGCGACGCCGAGCTCGCGCGGCGCGCCGGTTTTCTCTTCGACGACGATGTAGGCGCGGGCGTGTCCGTTGCCGAGCCTCACCGCGTCGCCGTAGCGAACGGTCGCGGCTGCGGTATAGCGCGGAGCAGGCGTCGACGCTTCGGCGAGACGGTTGTTCTGGGCCTGAAGGAGCTCCGTCGGCGCGACGATGGCGCCGGCGACGGTCAGGAGAAGCATTGGGTGGATGCGACTCATAGCAGGTTCCTCGCGTGAGTGGTTTCTCGTTGCGCGGGGAACTTCGCAAGCGCCGCTTACCAGCCGCGTAACGCGGCGAAGCAGGCCGACTTACAGTCGCTTACGACGGAACATCCGGCTCAGTAAGCATCCGGTAAGCGGTGGCCCCTATTCTCGGCGCATGTCGAACGCACCGACCGTCGCCAAGCCGCAAGACCTCGAGGGGTGGGCGGAAGTCCGTGCCCACGATCGAGTTGTGCGCTACCGTCGCTCGGGTGCGGGTCCTGTTGTGTTGCTGCTCCAACCGGCGTCCGCGGTCGAGCCACTCTGGCCCGAGCTCCTCGATTTGATCGCCGCTGGGACACGGCTGGTCGTCCCCGAGCCTCCGTCAAACGAATTGGAGGTCGAGGACTGGCTGCGCGCGCTCCTCGAGGGTCTGGGGATGCGGAACACGACCATCGTCGCGACCGAGGGCTTCTGCATCGCCGCGCTCGAACGTACGCTGCTGTCGCCGGAGCAGATCGCGCGCGTGATCATTGTCTGCTCGGGCCGTGGGAGCGAGAGCGCCGTCGACGGCAAACTTGCGGCACCGGCCCAGGCCGCCGGGGTACCCTTCCTTGTGCTTCGGCGCGACCATCCGGTTTCGGAGATTCTTCCCGTCGTAGAGGGGTTTCTTCGCCGCTGACGCGTTCGTTCGCTTGAATCGCTCCGTACCGGACCGTATTCTGTGCGACCCACCCGTTTAGCATGACGACGATCGAAGCCTTGCCCGTACCCGCGCTGGAGCTCCCGGTTCATCTGACGCATTTCGTCGGACGAGACCAGGAGCTCGACGATCTGACGCGTCTCGTCCCGTCGGCGCGGTTGCTCACGCTCACCGGCGCCGGCGGAAGCGGGAAGACACGGTTGGCCCGCGAGACGGCGCTGCGTGTGGCCGGCGCATTTGGCCGTGTCGGCTGGGTAGACCTGGCGTCGATCTGCGACGCCGACCTCGTCGCGCAGGAAGTCGCCCGTGCCCTGCACCTTCCCGAGCGGACCGACGCATCGCCACGCGACGTCGTCATCGGCGCGATCTGCGAGATTCGCACGCTGCTGATTCTCGACAACTGCGAGCATCTGGTCGACGCTTGCGCCGAGATGGCCGAAGCATTGCTCCGCGCGTGTCCCCGTCTCACGATTCTCGCGACGAGCCGCGAGGCGCTCGGCGTGCCGAGCGAAACGGCGTGGTTGGTCCCGCCGATGGTGAGCGCCGAGGCGATTCAGCTCTTCGTCGAGCGCGCCCAGGCCACGTCGCCGGGCTTCACGATGACGAACGCGAACTCCGGTGCGATCATCGAGATCTGCCGGCGACTCGACGGCATTCCACTCGCCATCGAGCTCGCCGCGGCGCGAGTTCGCGTTCTGTCGCCCGAGCAGATCGCGCAGCGGCTCGACGACGCGTTTCGCCTGCTGACGACCGGCAGCCGGACCGCGCTCGCTCGACATCGTACGCTGCGCGCGACGATGGAGTGGAGCTTCGGGCTGCTCGGCGGTCGCGAGCAAGTTCTCTTGCGCCGGCTTTCTGTGTTTGCCGGCAGCTTTTCACTCGACGCGGCGGAGGCGGTGTGCGTCGGCGATCCGCTCGACGCGGAGGACATCCTCGACGGCGTCACCGCGCTTGTCGACAAATCACTGGTTGGAATGACGGCCGGCGACGGCATCGCGCGATATCAACTGCTCGAAACGGTGCGACAGTACGGGCTCGAGCGCTTGCGCGACGCGGGTGAAGCGGAAACCATCGAACGCCGACACGCCGAGTACTTCCTCGGCGTGATCGAGGCAGCCGCGCCACATCTGTTCGGCGGTGAGGACGAGCCGGGACTTCTCGCACGCCTTGGCGCGGACAACGACAACTTGCGCGTCGCCGCGGCGTGGACCGTTCGTGGCGAGGGCCACGGCGAGATGGCGCTCCGGTTCGCCGATGCGCTCTTCTGGTATTGGTACGGCTCGACGATGCACTTTGGCGGCGGACAGTTCCGTGAGGGGCGTCGCTTCATCACCGAGGCATTGGCGCGTGCGCGGGCACAGGGATGCACGACGGCTCTTCGCGGGCGCGCGCTGGCGTCGCGGGGGCTCATCGGGCTGGCGCAGGGAGACTACGAGGACGCGTCGGCCGCGTTCGCCGAGAGCCTGGCGCTGCTGCGCGCCGAGGGCGATTGCGAGTCGGTGACATTCGTGCTGTCCAAGTATGGCGCGACCCGATTGATGATCGGCGATCTCGATCAAGCCTGGAGCTTGCTCGAGGAGGCGTACGCGACGGTGACGCAGGTGCCCGAACCGACGATGCTGCATTCGTTCGTCTACTCGTGGCGTGGCTTTGTTGCACGCGTCCGCGGCGACACGGCGACCGCGCGCGAAATGCACGAAGGAAATCTGCGTGTCGGCCTGGGACTCAAGCATCGCACGTCGATCGGACACGGATTGGCCTTCCTCGGCGCCGTGGATCTAGCCGACGGCCGCGTGGATGATGCCTTCGCCCACTTCTGCGAGGCGCTGCCCTATCACGTGGAAGTGGGCGACGGTTGGGGTCTGGCGCTCGATCTCGAAGGTCTCTCGGCCTGCGCGTCGCGTCGCGGGCGCTATGCCGATGCCGTTCGACTCATGGGCGCGGTGGACGCGTTGCGCGAGCGAAGCGCGGTCGCGCTGCCCGCCTCTGATGCCGCCGACCGTGCGGAGCGAACGACGCGCCTCCGCGACAAGCTCGGCGACGCTTTCGAAACCACGTACGCCGAGGGACGCCTGCTGTCGATGGACGAGATCGTCGGTGTCGCGACTGATACGAGCGTGATGCACACCTCCGAGTTCCGCGTGCCGGCGTTCGTTCCGTCGAATCGAGACGGCGAGACGAAGCGCCGGGGATTGCGTGTATCAGCGCTCGGCCCCCTCCAGGTTTCGATCGGTGACCGCACGGTCGATGCGGCATCATGGGGCTCGGCGCGTCCACGGGAGTTGCTCGTCTATCTGCTCATGCACCCCGAGGGCAAGACGAAGGAGCAGGTTGGACTCGTCTTCTGGCCCGACGCGAGCGCGGCCCAGGTGCGGAACAACTTTCACGTCACGCTGCATCGGCTGCGTAAGGTCCTCGGCACGCCGAATTGGGTCCAGCTCGCCGGCGACCGCTATCGCATCGACCCCGCGGTCGTCGAGGAGCTCGACGTCGCCGAATTCGAGCGCGAGGTGGAAACGACGCGACGCGCGCTGATGCGCGGCGGAGGACACGTGGACACGTCGGCACTCGAGCGAGCACTCGCCCGCTACCGCGGTGATTTCCTCGACGGCGAGCCCGTCGGCGACTGGCACCTCGAGCATCGCGACCGCCTGCAACGACTCTATGTCGATGCGCTGATGGAGCTGGGCGGCCGTTATGTCGAGGAAGACCGCCACGCCAAGGCCGCCGATGCGTTCCGTCGCGTTCTCGCGCGCGACGAGCTGCATGAAGAGGCACTGCGTGCGCTGATGCGTTCGTTGGCCGAGGCCGGTGAACGGTCGCAAGCGTTGCGCGCCTATCGGTCCTTCGCCGCGAAACTGCGCGAGGAGCTCGAGGCGGATCCTGAGGAAGAAACGGCAAGGCTGTCGGAGCAGTTGCAGACGTCGGCATAGTCTCCCATTCGGAGCAATTCATGCGATCGCGATTCATCGTTGCTCCCGTCGCTTCATTGCTGGTCGCGGTTTCCTGCTTCGATCAGCGTCCGTCACCGGAGGCGCCGACCTCGCCTTCATTCGCCAAGGGCGGAGGCGGCCCAAAGGTGAGATCGATCAGCATCTCGCCGTCAACGGCGTCGATCACTCCGGGACAGACGATTCAGCTGACGGCGACCGCGTCGCCAACGAGCGCAACGACCAGCTTCACCTGGGCATCGAGCAATCAGGCCGTCGCAACGGTCTCGTCGTCCGGGCTCGTGAGCGGCGTCGCTCAGGGAACGGCATCGATTACCGCGAGCTCCGGAGGCGTGACCGGATCGTCGACAATTACAGTGTCGTCGGTATCCGCCGATCCCGTGCTTGTCGGCGCGGGCGACATCGCGAGCTGTTCGTCGTCCGGCGACGAAGCGACCGCGACACTTCTCGATGGCATCGCCGGCACAGTCGTCACGCTCGGTGACAACGCGTACGACAACGGGACGTCCACCGAATACACGAACTGCTACGATCCGTCGTGGGGACGACACAAAGCGCGGACGCGGCCGAGCGCCGGCAATCACGAGTACAACACGGCCAACGCGACGGGCTACTACGGCTATTTCGGCGGCGCGGCCGGCGATCCCACAAAGGGCTACTACAGCTACGATCTTGGCAACTGGCACATCGTGGTGCTCAACTCGAACCTGAGCTGCGCCGTGATCAGCTGCGCCGCGGGCTCGCCGCAAGAACAGTGGCTGCGCGCGGATCTCGCGGCGAGCACCAAACCGTGCACGCTCGCCTACTGGCACCATCCGCGGTTCAATTCCGGAGCGAGCCACGGGAACGACCCGGACGTCGCGCCGTTCTGGGACGCGCTCTACGACCTCAACGCCGACGTCATCCTGAACGGACACGAGCACGTGTACGAGCGCTTCGCGCCGCAGACGCCAAGCGCGGTGGCCGATCCCGTGCGCGGCATCCGGCAGTTCACTGTCGGCACGGGGGGACGCAGCCATTACACGTTCGGCACGATCCAGCCGAACAGCGAGGTGAGAAACGGCGATACCTACGGAGTTCTCAAGCTGACGCTGCACTCGAACAGCTACGACTGGCAGTTCGTCCCCGTCGCCGGATTCAGCTTCACCGATTCCGGGACGGGCAACTGCCATTGAGCGTCATCCGCCGGTTCCAAGCTGGCGCGTGAACTTCATGATGAGCGAGCGAGACTGAGGCCGCGTCCAGCGGAAAAACCCCTCGGCCTCCTCGCCATCGTTGAAGACCACGAACAGACCCGTTCCGGCGGTGGCGAGCCATCCGAAGCGCGCGTTCGCCGTCCAGACGCGCGCCTGATTGTTGTACTGGACGAGCGATTGCGCGAACACGCGTGGTGTGAAGAAGTACGCCACCCGCGCCCCGATCAGCTGGCGCGTGAACGAGCCCTGATCGAGATGAACGTCGTTGTAGTCGAAGAGAAGCGACGACGAGAACGTCGCGCCGCTCCGATAGGTGAGCGTCACGCTGCCGCCGTTTCGCGTGCCGTTGTAGAACGGACCAAAGTCGCCGCGGAGGACGAATGAGAACGGCGCGCTGGGGTTGAGCGTCCAATCGAGCCCAATCACCGTGTAATCGTACGATCCCGGCGGAAGCACGACGTTGGGCGCGATGGCGAACGGCGCCGACAATCCTTCATGGAAGAGATTGACCTCGGGACCGAACTTCCCGCCGTTCGCGAACTCCAGCTCGGACATGTCGATGTGCACCTGCCCGTTGAGCCAGGAGCCATCGAGGTTGTAGTACCCGCGGTAGCTCGCGTGCGGGTTCCAGTCCTTGAGCCACTTCCACTCCGCGTGCCGAACGAATCGCATGAGCGACAGCTCGTAATAGCGATACCCGCCTGCGCGATTCAGGAATCCCACTTCGGGATTGAGATTGCTTCCAACGGACACGACGCGCGCATTGTTGTTCCAGTCGGCAGTCGTGAATGCGCCGCGCACGCTGTAGCCGAAATCGTCTCCGCGGCGGTTCGGCGTCGATGTCTTGGCGCCCCACCAGTCGAAGGTCCAGGCGTCGCCCGCGCCGACGCGCCCGTCGAGCGCGAACGTTCCATTGCGGTCGGCGGGGTTACTCGTCGCGACTCGCTCCACGGCGAGCACTCCGATGCGCGAATGCGACGGCAGCTCGCGCACGGCGCGCGCGACCGAATAACTGTTCGCCGCCTGACGTCCGTCGAGCTCCTCGGTGAGAATCTCGAGCGCGCCGACCGTGAAGCCGCCCGCGTGTCCGGTAAGCCGGCCGCCGCCGCGGATCGGAACGGGAACGCCGAGCGTATCGATGCCAATGCGCCGGGTGAAGAACAGCTCGACCGCCTGAGGCGTTCCCGCCGAGAACACCCCGGCGTTCTCGAGAAAGAACGGGCGCTTCTCGGGGAAGAACAGCGAGAAGCGCGTCAGGTTGGTCCGCTGTTCGTCGACCTCCACTTGAGCGAAGTCTGTGTTGTAGGTGAGATCGAGCGTCAGACTCGACGTGAGACCGTACTTGGCGTCGCCGCCGACCTCGCTCATGCCGCGCATGCGCGGATCGATGGTGAAGTCGCGACGCGAGCCGCCGAGTACGTATGGCGTGACCGTCGCGAGCCGGCGCGCGGGGAGTTTGAGGCCCTCGAGGGTGCCGGCGTGCGAAAGGCGATAGAGGTTGAACTGGCGCGGAATGAACGACCAGTAGGCGTCCTCGCCCTTGCGCCGAATGCCGCGCGAAAGGTTGAGCCCCCACGCCTGCGCCCCACCGCCGCCGCCGTAACGGAGCGTGGAGAACGGGATGCGAAATTCGGCGTACCAGCCGGCGGAGTCGCTCGACGTCTGCACGGTCCAGCTGCCGTCCCAATTCAGATTGAAACCGCCCATCGACCCCGACTGCTGTCGCGTTTGGCCCGTGACCGTGATGCCGCCGCCTTCCCCTTCCTTCACGACCTGTCCGTCGTACTCGACGCCGGCGGGGGTCGTCGCAAACACGAACCCGTTCTGCCGATCGAGGAAGGTGTCGAGGATGATCGCGAAGTAGTCGCTGTTGTCGAGCGACACGTCGCGGATCTTCTCGCCCGGCACGATCGCGCTCGCCTCGCGATCGAACAGCCACGCTCCGATGTAGAGCGCGTCACCGTCGGTCAGGATACGGACTTCGGTTCGTTCGCTGACCGGCGCGCCCTCCCTGAGCTCACGCTGCACGAAACCGTCGAAGAGCGGCGCCGTGAGCCAGACTTCGTCGTCGAGGCGCCCATCGACGATTGGCGGCCGTTGCACGTACGTGACGCCACCGACGCGTGCGGCAGGTGGCGCCGGAGCTTGGGCCGCGAGGCGCGCGGCGAGAAACAGCAGAAGACCGGTCGCGAGCGACGGCGGCCGCGGAGAGGGGAAATGCATCGCTACAAATCTGCACGGGTGCGGGGCGATGAGCCATTTCTCGCTGCCCTGTTCTCGTGAGCTAGCTCGCCAGGGGCGCGCGACCTAGATTCGCGCATCCCCACCATCCATCGATGTCGACTCACTCCGACCCTGCGTCGTCCCGTCGACAGTTTCTCCGCTACGTCGCCGGCAGCCCGCTCTTCGCACTCGGCGGAATCAACGTCTCACAGCTCGCGCGAATGCTCGGCGGCTCCGACGCCGATCGTCGGCGCGCGTTCGAGCTGATTCAGCAGCAGGCGCAGGAACCGACGCTCATCGCTGCGGCGAACGAGGCGCTCGACGTGTTCGACTTCGAGCCGGTAGCGCGCAAGAAGCTGCCGCCGGCGCACTGGGGGTACCTCGCGACCGGGACGGACGATGACGAGACCATTCGCGCGAACCGCGAAGGCTTCGCGCGCTGGGATCTGCATCCTCGCCGGCTCGTCGATGTCACGCGCATCGACACGTCGGTGAAGATGATCGGCACGACCTGGGAGACACCGATCGTCATCAACCCGATCGGGAGTCAACGCGCGTTTCATCCCGAAGGCGAGATCGCCGTCGCGCGCGCGGCAAAAGCACGCGGTCACCTTCAGGTGCTTTCGACCGTCGCGACGAGCTCGATCGAAGATGTGATCGCGGCACGCGGGGCACCGGTCTGGTTCCAGCTTTACGGCCGCACCGACTGGAACGAAACGAAGCAGATGGTGAAGCGTGCCGAAACCGCGGGAGCGCCGGCCGTCGTGTTCACCGTCGATTTGATTGGCGGGAGCAATCGCGAAACGATGCTTCGCGCGCAAACGGTCGACACGCGCAACTGCGAGAACTGCCACGCCGGCGGCCGCCCGCGCCCGGGCATCGAAGGCGGCGGGATGCCCCAGGACACGCGTCGAAAGCCGATGGTCGCCGGCATCGTCGCGAGCAACGGCGCTCGCGACGTCGTGCCGATGACCTGGGATTTCGTGAAGCGTCTTCGCGACTCGACGTCGATGAAGGTCTTCATCAAGGGCATCGTGACGCGCGAGGACGCCGAGCTGGCGATGGAGAACGGTGTGAGCGGTGTGTTCGTCTCGAACCATGGCGGCCGCGCCGAGAACAGCGGCCGCGCGACGATCACGAGCTTGCCCGAGGTCGTCGCCGGAGTACGCGGCCGCGGCGTCGTGATCTGCGACGGTGGCTTTCGTCGTGGCACCGACATCTTCAAGGCCCACGCCCTCGGCGCGACGGCGATCGGTATTGGCCGGCCGTACATCTGGGGGCTGGCCGCGTTCGGGCAAGAGGGCGTCGAGACGGTGTTGGCGTTGCTGCGGCGGGAGCTCGTGACGGTGATGAAGCAGGCCGGAACGACCTCGATCGCGAAGATCACGAAGAATTACATCGTGGCACACAACGGCTGATTCTGGAGCCGGCTCTCTATCGGGCCGGCTCTGCTTGACCGCGTTCACTGGCCCTGCTAAGCGGCCGGAGTGGCGCGAGGTGCGCTCAGCGCGCCCCACCCACATGAAACGTGAGCCCCACCCGGAATTCCGTCGTCGGCGATGGAGAATCAGCCGCGGTCGGGAGCACGAACTCCGACATTCGCCACCGCGACTCACCGAACAGATCGATTGAACCGGCGAGTGGAAGGTTCGCGCCGGCGCCGTAGCTCCAGTTGGAGCGTCTCGACTCGTAGTTCTCCGTGCTCGCTCCCGATGTTCCGATACCGGCGAACAGGAAGGGCGCGAAGGAGCGCGATCCGCTGAATGAATGTCCGCCGAACGACATGACGGCATCAGCGTCCGCGGCCCATGGACGATCGGTGCCATTGCCCACGATCGACGGCGTCGCGCCGTTGAGCGCGAGATGACCGCTGCCACGAATCGAAAGACCGGAGCCGGCGCCCAGTGTCAGCGCGAGCCCGGCAAAACGGGTCGCCGCGCCGCTGTTGTTGAACGCGATGAAGGGGCTGATCAGAAAATCGGATTGTGCGGCGGCGCTCGTCGACAGGATGGCCAGGAGCGACGCGGGCGCGCAGGCCACTCGGAGAATGGATCGGAACACGGGGGCTCCTCAGTTGAGGTGGTCCGGACGGACCGGTGATCCCGGCCCGTCGCGGATGGCGCTCCCCAGTGCATCGCTACTGCCAACAGCGTCGACTCAGAGGTAACTGATTGGATCGTTTACACTTTGGACGAGTTTGACCCAATGGTGCGCCGTCGTCGCTGTCCTGCTTCCCGGACACAGGTGTGTCGTGCCGGTGGGGCAGTGCGGTGCGTTCACCGATCGTGCTTCGTCCAAAACACGACAATCGCACATCGGATCGCATTGGGGTCGCTCGACGGGATGAATTGAGCCGGCGCCAACATCCCGCGTGCGTACACTTCGACGCCGGCGAGCTCGCCCGGCGTGACATGCAGGTCGACGTCGGGAAGCTCGGCTCCCATCACAACGCGCCGCGTGCGCCGGTCGACCACCTGCTCCGCGGCGCCGGCGACACGGATGCCGTCGACCCAGACCGTCGCGAGACAGTCACCACCGTTCGCCGATCGCCCGTAGATCGCGTATTTGTCGCCGGAAACGCGACGGACGAAGAGCGAGGGGACGTTCTCGACGACCTGCGTCGTGCGGGTAGGCGTCTTCGCCTCGATGTCCTTCGTCGTGAGGAAGTAGGCGGCGGCAGCGGATTTTTGCCGCGCGCGCATGCGCTCTTCGAAGCCGGCGAGTCCAGCCGGCCTCGAAGCGGGCGCGTTGACGTCGACCGTCGAGAGCTGCTGCGCGGCGGGAAGCAGCAGGACGGAAACCGTCGTGTCGCCCCCGGCGGCAAGGTCGAACCGCGACGGCATGTATCCGACGCGGCGCACCTCGAACACGACGCGGTCCTGCTTAGTAATCTCTAATTGGAATTTGCCGGAGTCGTCGCTCGTGACTTTCGGGCCGCCGGCGAGCGAGATCGTCGCCGCCGCCACCGGCTGATCGCGTGAGTCGAGGACCACGCCGCGAACGACGCGTCGTCCAGTCTGGCCGGCGACGGTCGTCGCCGCGACGAGGGTCGCGAGCAAGGCACGCACGCCTCCAATTGGGGTAGTCCCGGGCCGGGCGTCAAGACAGCCGAGAGCGACGACGCTGGACAGGTCTTTGGTCGATTCGTATCGTCCCTATCACCCACTCCGGAAGGTGTCGCATGCGTCGCTTGACGGTGATCTCCTTCGCGGCGCTCGCTGGTTGCGCAGCCCCCGCGTCGACGGGTAGCACCGCGCCGTCGCCCGCGACTCCGCTCGAGACGGTCCGGGTCTCGGGGAGCGTGGGCGGAGGGACGATGACGGTCGACACGCACCCGACTTCGGGACCGACCGTCATGCGGATCGGCTTCCCCGTCGAACGCGTGTGGAACGTGTTGAAGGCCGCATTCGACTCGCTCGCCATCCCGGTCTCGTCGATCGATCCCGCGACGCATACCATGGAGAATTCGTCGCTGCGCGTCCGGCGGCGGCTGGGCGACGTCTCGGTGAGCAAGTACATCAACTGCGGAAACACGCAGTCGGCGAACGCCGCGGACGGATACGAGATCGTCCTCGCTGTCGCCGCGCGATTGCAGCCGACGGTCGACGGGTTTTCCCAGCTGTCGACATCCGTCGAGGCGCAGGGACGGCCGATCACCCTCTCGTCGGAATATGTCCGGTGCACGTCGACGGGCCTCATCGAGACGCGGCTCGCCCAGCTCGTGACGGCCCAGCTCAATCGCTAGGGCCCACAACAACAAAGCCACCGATTGCTCGGTGGCTTTGTTGTTTCGACTGTAGCCGTCTCAGAAGCCGCTCGGCGGATACTTGTCGACGGCGAAGACGATGCCCGCCGTCGTGCAGCGAGTGGGACACGTCGCCGCGATGACGTTGGCGGCGAGACTGCCGGTCACCGCCGCCGGGAAGATGAACGCCGTAAAGGCACTGCCGGCGATCGTACTGCCGCCGACTGCCGTCAGGTTGAGGGTCCTGTCGGCTGCCACCCCCGCCGGCGCGGTAACATCCACCATCGCGGGAAGCGTCTTCGACCCCGCCGCATTTGCGCGAAGCGCGAGCGGGCCCGGCGCGGCGCTGTTCCACGCCGACGCAGTCAACGCGGCGAGGCCCGAAACCAAGGGTGATGTCGGGAGCGCCGACGACCCGCCGGTCGCCGATGCGTAGACGTCGAGCGACGGCGCGACATTCAGGTTCACCGCCCGAAGAGCGATGTTGGAGCCTGGATCGGCGTAGTTGTCGGTCAAAATCAGGAACTTCGCCGTCTTCGAGCGAAGGCTCCCGACCGCGACAATCGTGTAGTGCGTGCCGGCCGTCAGCGTGAACGTGCTGTCGACGAAGACCGTCGAAACGATCGCCGGACTGGCGAGCGTCGGGTCGGCGAACGTCTGGTCGAGCGCCGATTGGAAGATTTTCAAGTGCCGCGTCCCCGAGGCCGCCGGCTGATAGCTCGCCCCCGGAAAGACCCCGCGGAACGAGAGATTGAGCGTCGTCGGCGAGCCATCGACCTGGTCGACAAACCGCCAATCCTGACTGCCCGAATCCGGGATCGCGTTGACGAATCGGACGTAGGCGGGATTGCCGACATCCGGGAGGAAGACTTTGCTCGCGTCCCCCGAACAAGCGGCGAGCGCCGTGGTGCACGCGAACGCCAGCCAGATCCTGAGTGCTCTCATTTCTGCGAAGCCTCCGCAACCGAGATTGTGTTTCGCCCGACAGTCATGGAACGACGTGAATCCTGAAGCCGACCGGAATCCGTCTGCTGAGCGGCGGATTCGCCGGGTCGGGCGTATCCGGAGGATCTTTGCCGCTACCGACCAATCCCTTCACAGCCGTCACGTAGAGGACCGCTCCTGCCGCCGCCGCGAGGACCGCCGTGCGGACGGGCGACAACCTCCTGCTCTTCACCGATCGAACGAAGCCGCGATTGAGATTGACCGATTCCCCACTCCAGCGCATGTGCTCACCGTCGAGGTTCGTCACGCTCGCGACCCTGAGCGTCAGCTCGCTATCGCCCTCCGCGACAAGCCGCCCTTCGATGAGGTCGAGCCCGGGTCCGAAGCGGGGCATGAGACCGACGCGCCCCGGATCCGAGATCTTGAGCTCGACCTGCGCTCCAACCGGCGCCGATGGACTTTCCACCGACACGTATTCGTAGCATCCCTGCGTGCCCGCTCCGATGAGGGCGACGGTCACACAGACGACGGCCGAACGACGAATCCTCATTGCGCCACTCAGAAGCCGTAGGCCCCTTTCGCCGCCGCGCTTCCAAAGCCGGGGCCGAGGAGATAGAACGGCTGCTGCCTCGTTTGCATCTCTTGATACGGAACCGGGAACTCGAGCGGCGTGCCCTCGACGAGATCGCCCCAACCGCGGCTGTCGATCCAGAAGCGGCCGAAACTGGCATAGGTGTTCTCGATGCGCTTTTCGTATTTCATCGCCTCGAAGATGTTGCCGCACGCCACGGTGCCCGTTCCGGTGGGAACCTGCGGAACACAGCTGGCACCGCCCGGAACGGCCTGCGTCGCCGACGTGATGACGCCGGAGAGCGCCGGCAGTCCGCCGATGCCCACGCGCGACAGATCAATCTTCGCGGCGGCGGCCGCGATGTTCCCGGTCCGCAGGTAACCTTCGGCCGCGAGGAGGTCGTTTTCGGCCTTGAGGAATTCCGGGAATGGGCCGCTGTTGCTGTTCACCTTGATGTATCGCCAGCGGAAGTAATCGTAGAACGAAACGCCCCAACCGTCTCCGACGACGTCGTTCGTGACCAGGCGGTTCGAGATGTACGGCTTGGACGTCACGGACGTCGGCTGCACGGACGCGGTGTTCTGCGCGGCGCGGGTCGTCCCTTGCGGCCACCGTTGGTCCGGCGTAACGACGAGGAACCAGCCGTTCTTGTGGCTGTAGTCCTGCGCGATGAAGTTCGCGTATCCGCCCGACACGTCGGCCATGCCCATGTACATCATCGTCATCTCGCTCCAGGTCGGGTCCTGATAGCGGGTGACCTCGTAGCCGACGCTCCACCCGGTGGAGCTGCCGGTGTTCACCATGAGATTGAAGTTGATTCCGCTCTCGGCGTCGGCGATCACCTTCGCCCATTCGACCTGCGCGGCCTGTGCCGGGGTGCGCGAGACGCCCGCGCGGAAACGCGCGCGGTACGAACGGATGAGACGCTGATACTGATCGAGTGAGAGGCCGGTGGCGTTGCTCATCCACGCCGCCTCGAGCGGAAACGCGCTCGCCGCAGCCGGGTTGCTCGCGATCGCCAGCGCGCTGTCGAGCAGCGCGAGCGCTGCCTTCATCACATCCTGCGCGCCACTGAGCGGAGGAACCTCATCCGAGGGCATACCCGGGCGGACGATTCCCGCGGAATCGTACATGATCGCGAGCCAGCCGAGAGACGTTCCGGCAACGAACATACCGAACGAGCGGGCGCGAAGATCTTTCGCCGGAGTGCCGATCGTCTTTCCCGACTTTATGAGGTCGCTGAGCGCGTTCATCGCGTTGATGACGAGTCGCGCTTCCTTCGACAGGGCGGTGAACTCGCCGAAGATCGATGGCGCGTTGATGACGTTGTTGATCGGCAGCCGCGGGATCGCCGAGCGGGTTCCGAGATTGAAGTTGTTCAACGACGAGTAGCTCTCCAGGCCCCAGACCTCCACGCCCGGCTCGTCGTTGGTGTTCGCCATCGCGTTGTGCACCGTCTGATACCCGGCGCCGATGGTGGATTCGATCGACTGACCCGTCGCGAACACGCGAGAGATGTCGGGATCGCTCAGATCTTCCACCGGGAGGCGCTGATCGCACGCCGTGGCTCCGAGGACGAGCAGCGCCGCCGCTGTAGTAAGATGAATCGCCTTCATCATTTCTCCTGGATTCTCGAGCGTGGCGTCGCGCGCGCGGCGCCACCGACGTGGGATTAGAACTTGGAGGAGAGGGTCATCGTGAAGTTGCGGATCGGCGGATAGCTCGATGACTGTTGTCCGAGCAGCGCGCCCGACTGAACTTGGTTTGTACTCCCTCCCCCGGCCGCGTCGGTGTCCGGGTCCCAACCCGTGTACTTCGTCCAGGTGTACAGATTCCGGCCGACCGCCGTCAGGCTCCAGTTACCGATGAGATGCGGGATGTGGCCGACGTTGTATGAGAAGGAGAACTCGCGAATCTTCACGAACGAGCCGTCCTCGTACGAGATGTTGTTCGGGCCAAGCTGATCGTAGTAGCCGCCCACGCCCGTCGACGCTTCGGGCGCGGCGGAGCGCCAGTAATAGCCGATCGGCTTCGCCGTCTCGACCGACTTGCCGTTCTGCTGGATGTCGTTGGTCATGAAGTCGCCCCACGACCAGTGACGATCGGTGTTGTAGATGTGATTGCCGAACGTCTTGTCGAGAAGGACGTACGCGTTGAGGCGCTTGTACTGGAGATTGTGCGACCAGCCGATCTTCCAGGCCGGCATCGCATTGCCGAGCATCTGGTTGATCTCCGAGCCGTTCGAGTCGCGAACCGCGGTCAGCATGCCCCAGTGCACCTGGCGCTGGCCCCACGGGGTATTGACCGTGCCGCCGGCCGCGACGCAGTTCTTGATCCCCTGGATGTCGCCGCGGACGACGCCCTTCACCACGCATCCGCCGGTCATCGACTGCCACAGGTTCTTCGCAATGCCGTCCTGATAATTGTTGCCCTGCCCGACCCAGACGATGAAGCCTTCGTCGTTCGGCTGCCATTCCTTGCCCGTCCCACAACGCGACTGGAAGTCGCCGGGGAGCTCGGAGCAGCTGGTGACGAACTTGTGGCCCCAGACGTTGCCGTACCGCTCGCCGACCGCGAAACGGGCGTTAGAGTTGTTGTATTCGGGCACATCGAGCCGCGTGATGTAGGCGCGGTTCTGGTCCCAGTTGAGGCGGCTCGTCCAGGCGAGGCTCTTTCTCGTGTAGACCGGGATGTTCAGCGACACTTCCCAGGTGCGTCCGTCCATCGTGCCGGCGTTGCGCCACTGGTTCGAGAAGCCCGACGACACGGACGCCGGAACGAGGAGCAGTTCGTCGGTCGTGATATCGCGCGCGTAGGTGATGTTCAGCCCGTACTTGTGGAACAGCTCCGCGTCGATCCCGTACTCGGTCTCGAGCGTATTCTCCGGGCGAAGATCCTTGTTGCCGAGCGTGTTGGCGGTGATCGAGCCGCCGGTGCCGATCGTCAACACTTCGTATTGCGCGCTGAAGCTGGGGCGCGCGCCGGCGGTGCCGACCGCCGACCGTAGCTTGAACTGATCGAAGATCTTCGTAGCGGGGAACCACGGCTCGTCGCTGAGCAGCCAGGCAACCGACGCGCGATAGTAGTTGTGGTACCGCTGGTCTTCGCCGAAGAGCGAGCTGCCGTCCTTGCGCAGTGATCCGTCGAAGAAATAGCGATCTTTGAACCCGAGGCCCGAAGCAACCGATACCGCGTTCGACCGCTGGGTCGTTCGCGAGTAGCCGGGGTTCAAGGAGGTCGTCGCGTTACTCAAGTCCGCGAGGCCGCCGAGGGTCAGCGTGTTTCCCGACCCCGAAACGCTGTTGGCTTCCTGATCTTCGTAGGTGTAGCGGAAGTCGAAGCGAGTCGTGAGATCCTTGCCGATGTCCTTATTGATCGAAGAGCTGAGCATCAGGTTGTACGAAACGCCGTTGTTCTCGCGCGCCGACATCGAGCCGAGGCTCGCCGCGTCGCCGGGCGTGATCGACCGGAAACCAACGTCCCGCAGCGACCACGTGTTGCTGCGACGGTCGTCGATCGCCGCCATTCCCTCGAAGGCCAACCAATCCATCGCCGTGTATTTCGTGTCGAACGATCCGAGGAAACGATCGGCATCGGTGCGCCCGTCGGTCGCCTTGGCGAAGTAGAGGGGGTTGTTGTTCGTCGTCTGCGTACCGGTCACTGAGGTAATGTCCGGTCGATAATAAATGCGGCCCTGCGAGTCCGTACCGAGCAGGTTCGCCGCGGCGTGATTTCGCGTCAGGCCGAACCAGCCGAAGTTGTCCGGATACTGTTGGCTGCGCGTGAAGCCCATCTGGAGTGAGGCATTCAGATTCGTGCCGACCGTCTGGTCGATGTTCGCGCGGGCGTTCTGTCGCCCGTAGCCGTTCAGGTTCTTGACCGGTCCCTGCTGAATGAAGTTGGTGAAGCTCATGTAGTAGCCGGTCGCGCCGTTTCGGCCCGTGAGATCCACGGTCGACTGCACGTGCGGCTGATTGGTCTTGATGCGATCGATGGGGTTGTACCACTTCGCGAACTGCCCGACCTCGAACAATCCCTTGAGCTCCGTCTTCGACGGATTGCTGCTCAAACCGTAGTCACGCTCGAGCGCATTCGAGTTCAACGTGTTCGCCGTCTGGACGTCGTTGATGCGGAGCGCTTCGGTGTCCCAGTCGAGCGTGCGCGAGCACGACGGGAAGCCGGAGCTCTTCACGCAGTAGCGCGTCCCGGTTTCGTCCATCAGCAGGATGGTCCGCGTCGGGAACGGATACGACCCCTGGATGTCGTCGGTACCGGTCTCCTGGCGCGCTTCGATGCGAAGCCCCGCCGACGCGTCGGAGGAGCGCTTGGTCTTGATGGAGATGACGCCGTTCTGGGCGCGCGAGCCGTAGATCGATGCGCCCGCCGCTCCCTTCACGACCTCGATGCTCTCGATGTCTTCGGGATTGATGTCGGTGCTGTTGCCGTTGAGCAGGATGCCGTCGACGATGATGAGCGGACCCTGATCGCGGTTCGCCGCGTTGATCGAGTGCGCGCCGCGCAGCACGATCGACGGCGCCGTTCCCGGGCGCCCGTTCGCGCCAACCACCGTCGCGCCGGGCACTTTCGCCTCGATCGACGCGAGCGCGTTCGACTGCTTGACCTGTAGGTCTTGCTCGGAGTTGAGCTGCGTGACGGCGAACGTCGTCTTCTTTTGCTCGGTCGCTCCCGTGACACCCGTGACGACGACTTCCTGAAGCCGATTGATATCGCGCCTCAGCTCGAAGTCGATGGTTTGCGCGCCCTGGCGAAGAACCACCTCCTTCGTCTGCGCCAGGTGACCAATCGCGCGCACGCGCAGCACGACCGTTTGGCCGCGAATGCGCTCGGCGGGGATGACGATGTTGTAACGTCCCTGCGCGTTCGTGGCCACCGAGATGTTCATCTCGGTGATGAACGCGTTTCCGTTCTCGATCGCTTGGCCCGATTCTGACGTGACTCGTCCGGTCAGCGTCGCGCCTTGGGCGAAGGCGACCGGCACACGTAACAGCACGAGTGCGACGACCGCAGTGAGAAGAAGAACAACGCGGGACGAGGGGATGCGCTCCATGTTCACCTCGGATCGGGTGGACGCCGACGGTGTCATGCTGCCGCCAATCGGTTGTGGGTTGAGCCGCTGTCTGGCTTCCGCGACCCGGCTTGATCATGTGACCGGACCCGGCGGCTCGCAAGCGGCGGCCGGAACGTGCCCGTTCGTCCCTCAGGTGGGACGGTCCGGCTTGAGCCGCCCCGCCCAATCCGGCGAGCTTTAGGACCCAAGGCTACGCACCCCGCGACCGGAGGAAGAACCGATGTCGATTGGCCAGTCGATGATCGCCGAGTTTGACCAGGAGATGGTGACGACGCGGCGAGTGCTCGAGCGAATTCCGAGCGACAAGGGCACGTGGAAGCCGCACGAGAAGTCCTTTTCGGTCGGACACCTCGCGCAACTCGTCGCCCGCATGCCGGGTTGGATCCCGCTCACGGTGAATCACCCGAAGCTCGATCTCTCGCAAGCCACGCCGTACAGCTATGAGACGACCGCCGCACTGCTCGAGGACTTCGACCGCAACGTCCGCGAGGCGCGTGACGCGCTGGCGAATGTGACCGACGAGCAAATGCATCAGCCCTGGGCGCTGACGATGGGCGACAAGACGCTGATGACACTGCCGCGCGGCGCCGTAGTTCGGCAGAACATCAATCATCTGGTGCATCACCGCGGTCAGCTTACCGTGTACTTGCGCCTGCTCGATATCCCGGTGCCGTCAGTGTATGGTCCGACAGCCGACGAACGCTGGGCATGACACCGAACGAGGGGGAGGTGCATATGGAACGGCGTGATTTTCTCGGCGCGCTGGCCGTGGCGACCCTTTGGCGCCCGTCCTGCTCGAACGAAGACGTCACGATCGTCGACTTCGCCGACAACGGCGAACGCCGCGGCACCGTGCGTGTACCGAAGGTGGTGAAGTCCGAGGGCGAATGGCGGAAGCAACTGTCGCCGCTCGCGTTCGCGATCGCGCGCGAACGCGGCACGGAGCGGCCGTTCACCGGGGCGTACTGGGATCTGCACGACAAAGGCATCTTCCGGTGCATCTGCTGCGACACGGCGCTGTTCAACTCGAAGGCCAAGTTCGATTCCGGTACCGGCTGGCCGAGCTTCTGGGAGCCGATCGCCGAGGAGAACGTGAAACACGGAAAGCCGAGCAGCGGCTACACGGAAAGTGAAGTCACCTGCCGCCGCTGCGACGCGCACCTCGGTGATTTGTTCAACGACGGTCCGAAACCGACCGGCCTGCGCTACTGCATCGATTCGGTGGCGCTCCGATTTGTGAAGTAGGCGGGCGGCTCGGCGACTCGACGGCTCGGCGACTCGCCATGGAGAGACGATGGGATTTCTTTCGCGATTGCGGGCGGCGTTGGGGGGCGAGGGGCAGCCGGAGGAGTCGGACCTGCGAGAACTGCATGAGGTTCGCGGATTCGAGGTGATCGTCGAGAACTCGCGCCCTGATATCGCGACGAGCGATGTGCTGGCGCGACTCGGCGAGGCGTTGGAGCTGATCGAGCGCGTGCAGCCATGGCGGATGGCGCACTTGCGACGCGATCTCGCCGGTTTTCTCGTGACCCGATATCCCTGTCGCGGGGCGTATTTCCCCGACTCGCGCGCTTGCATGACGGAACTGACCTTCCTCGCACGGCGCGACATCACCGCGGCGCCGGTTGCGTCGTCGATCATTCACGAGGGGATGCACGCGCGCGTTCACAACTGCGGCGTCCGTGAGGAGTCTCGCGACATCGCGCGCGAGGAACGCATCTGCCGTCACGCCGAATTGGCCTTTGGCTTGAGCCTGCCCCCCGAACTGGGCGCACCCGTCGTCGAGCGCGCGCGCGCCAGTCTCGAGTTGGAAGACGCGGAAGTGGCGCCGAGCATCGATTGGTCGGTCGCGCTCGCGCGACAGGAAGCCATCGACCGGGCGGCGCGGAACAAGTGAGCGACGAGTTCGCGGGACGCGTCGTTCTCGTCACCGGCGCGGCTCGCGGACTCGGACGCGCGACTGCCCAAGAGTTTCTCGCCCGCGGCGCGTCGGTCGCCGTCAACGTGCGAACGGCCGACCGCGCCGAGGCGGTGGCGCGCGAGCTAGGCGACGGCGCGTTCGGCGTCGCCGGCGACCTGAGCGACGCCGCTCAAGCGGGCGCCATCGTGCGACGCACGACCGATCATTTCGGACGGCTCGATATTCTCGTGAACAATGCCGCGGTCGCGTACTCCACGAAGATTCCCGAGATCGTCGATCGCGAATGGCGCGAGACGCTCGACGTCAACCTCACGGCCGCGTTCTTCTGCCTTCAATCGGCGCTTCCCGCGATGACGGCGCAGAAGTATGGTCGGATCATCAATGTGTCGTCGACCGCGGGCCGAAGCGTGAGCACACTGGCCGGCGCGCACTACACCGCATCGAAGGCCGGTTTGATCGGACTCACGCGACACGCCGCGCGCGAGCTCGGCCCGCTCGGCATCACCGTGAACGCGATCTGTCCGGGGCTGTTCGACACGGATCTCGCACGCGCGAACGCGACCGATGAGCGGCTCGAGGCACTGCGACGAAATTTTCCGGTGCAACGCCTGGGACGCCCCGAAGAAGTCGCGGCGTTGATCTGCTTTGTGGCGTCGGAGATGGCTGGCTACATCAACGGTGCGGCGCTCGATATCAATGGCGGGAGCCTGATGTTGTGAGACTCGGGATCATCGAACCACGGCAAAAGAGATTGAGACACAGAGGACACAGAGGAAATAGAGGACACAGAGGACTGCTAAAAAAAAGTGCCCCGAGGTTGTTCCCAATGATTGTCCGGGCTCGTACACAGAGGGGATCCGTCTCAAAGACGAATCCCCTCTGTGTCCTCCGTGCCCTCCGTGTCCTCTGTGCTAAAAAGCAGTCAACAGAGCCGGCCCGACAGAGTGGCCGACGCGGCGAACAACTATTTCGTGGCGGGCGGCACGTTGAGCGTGATGTCGTACTTCTTGAGCGTCTGACTCAATGACGCCGCGCGAGTGAGCAAAGCGTTGGCGTCCGACACCGCCTTGGGAAGCGTGAGCTTCACCTCGTTGTACTGACGCACCATCGACGCGCTGGGAGCCTCCCACACGCCCATCAGCGCTTGCTTCAGGCCCGACTCGCGCGCGAGGACGTTCTCCGGATCGACCGCGCCACCACGCCCACCTCCGCCGCCGCCGCCGCGACCGCCGGCGTTCTGGTTCAACGGAACGCCGAACTTCTTGCGCATCGCGTCCATGTCCTTGGTGAACGTCTCGAACTGCGTCTTCACGTTCGCCGGGATGTCGGCCTTGTCTTTCACCTTTGCGCCGACGTCGGCCAGCTGGCCGTAGACCGAGTTGAGCGCGGTCGCCGCGGCCGTCGCTTTCCGCTGCATCTCGTGCAGGTCGGTGACGACGACGTTGTAGTGCTCGTGTTCGCCCGTCGCGAAGTGGACGTCGGGGTCGAAGCCGATCTTGAGCGACTTCGAGTCGAGGACCTTGCCACCGCTCGTCAACGCGACGGTGTACATCCCTGGCAGGACGTATGGTCCGGGGCCGCCGAGTCCACCGCCGCCCCCGAAGCCGCCACCGCCGCCGCCACGTCCGGCCGTCGCGCTGTCGCCCGGAACGGCGCACGGATTCATCGCCGTGTACGCGGTGGGGACCGGCGCCGGAACGCCGGGCACCGCTGGCCCGCCACGTCCACCTCGACCACCACCGCCGCCTGCGCCCCCGCGTCCTCCACGACCGCCGCCTGCGGCCGAGTCGGCCGGCGGTGCCGCGATCGGCTCGACGCGCATATCCCAACACGCCGTCTGAATGCCCGTTTGTGTTTTCGCGGGCGGAATTGAGACTTCTCTAACCGTCTTCCCCGCCGCGTCGGTCACGCGGAGCTTGAGGTCGTTGACCGGTTTTTTCACGAAATAGTTCACGACCGCTTCGTTCGGCGGATTCTCGCCGACGAAATACTGGTGGCCCCAGAACTCGTCGTTGCGGTCGTCTTTCGTCTTCCACTCGAGCGCCGTGGGAACCGTGAACAGCTTTACGTCGGCGTTCGCCGCCTGCGTCGCCGCGTATTCCTGAATCGGCTCGAGGTGATCGAGCACCCAGATCGCGCGTCCATGCGTCGCGACGAGCATCGCGTTGTCGCGCGGATGGAGCGTGATCTCGTCGACGCGCACGTTCGGGAAGTTTGCCTTGAGGCGCTGCCACGACTTGCCGCGGTCGAGCGACAGGAAGATGCCCGTCTCCGTGCCGATGTAGAGCACGTCGCGGTTCTTCTGGTCTTCGGTCAGCGTCTTCACGCTCTCGCCCGACAGGTTGTTGGCGATCGATTGGAACGTCTGGCCGAAGTCGGTGCTGACCCAGATGTACGTCTTGAAGTCGTTCTCGCGGTGACCGTCCACCGTCACATAGACGGTGCCCGCGTCGTACGCCGACGGCGCGACCTTGCTCACCCAGCCGCCCGCCGGGAAGCCCGGGAGATTCTTGGTGATGTTCTGCCAGCTCTTCCCGCCGTCGCGCGACACGTACACGAGACCGTCGTCGCTGCCCGTGTAGTACACGCCTTTCATCTTCGGCGACTCGGCGAGCGTGACGATCGCCGGCCATTGTGAGACGCCGTCGTTGCGCGAATTTTTGATGTCAGAGCCCTTAACCCCCATGGTGACGATGGTGTCGCGGTTCGCGTTCGTCGTGAGGTCACCGCTCAGCATCGTCCACGAATCGCCGCGGTCGTGGGAGATGAAGACATGGTTCGCGGCGACGATCAGCGCGCCCGGATCGTTGGGCGAGATGATCATCGGCGTGTCCCACTCCCAGCGGAAATTCTCGCCCGGCTTCGGCGCGGGAGTCACGTTCTGCGCGTTCGGCCGGATCTGCTTCGATTCGCCGGTGATTTTGTTGCGGCGGATGATGTTGCCGTCCTGCGTCTCGCTGTAGATCCACCGCGAGTCGCGCCGATCGGGAATCGCGACGAATCCGTCGCCGCCTTGGATCTGAAACCAGTCGTGGTTGAGGATGCCGGTGGTCTGCCGCACCTGGCTTGGCCCGCACCAATCGTAGTTGTCCTGCATCCCGCCGCAGATGTTGAACGGCACCTGCATGTCGTAGCCGAGGTGGTAGAACAGCCCGACCGGCAGGTTGGCGAAGAAGTTCCAGGTCTTGGCGCCGTCGTACGACACGCTCACGCCGCCGTCGTCGCCGATCATGATGTGATCCGAATTGGCCGGATCGAACCAGATGGCGTGGACGTCGTCGTGCGCGGCGAGCGATGCGCTGGTTTCCGTCGTTTTGCCGGCGTCGATCGTCATCTGCATTTTCACGCCGCCCTGGAGGACGCGGTCGGCGTTGTTCGGGTCGACGCGCACCTGGCTGAAGTAGAGCGGGCGCGGATTGGTGTTGCCCATCTTCTTCCACGTCGCGCCGCCGTCGTCGGAGCGATAGAGCCCGCTCTCCGCGCCGCCGCCGCCGAAACCGCCGCCCGCACCGCCGCCGCCGGCACCGCCCCCGCGTCCACCCGCCGGAGCTGCGGGCTCACCCGTCTCCGGATTCACCGCACCGCGGCCCGCGCTCGGTCCCTCGATCGAGGCGTAGACGATGTTTCCGTTCTTGCGGTAGGTATCGATTCCGATGCGACCCAACGGGCCGGCGGGAAGACCGTTCGTGAGGCGTGTCCACGTGTCGCCGCCATCGATCGACTTCCAGATGCCACTGCCCGGACCGCCGCCGTTCACGCAGCACCCGGTGCGGCGGCGCTGATACGTGGACGCGTAGATCGTCTTCGGGTCGGTATAGGACATCGCGAGATCGCTGGCGCCCGTCTCGTCGTCGACGAACAGCACGCGCTTCCACGTCGCGCCGCCGTCGGTCGTCTTGTAGACGCCTCGCTCCCCGCCCGGTCCGAAAATCGATCCGCCCGCCGCGACCAGAACGATGTTGTCGTTCGTCGGATCGATCAGGATGCGGCCGATGTGCTTCGAGTCCTTGAGCCCGATGTTCTGGAAGGTTTTTCCGCCGTCGGTGGTCTTCCAGACGCCGCTGCCCCACGACGTCGTCTGCCGGTTGTTCGCCTCGCCGGTGCCGACGTAGAGGACGTCGGGGTTCTGTTGCGACACCGTGACGTCGCCGATCGACATCAGGCCCTTGTCCTCGAAGATCGGCGTCATCACCGCGCCATTGCTCGTCGTCTTCCAGACGCCGCCGTGGGCGGTGCCGATATACCAGATCGACGTGTTCTTCTCGTACACGGCGAGATCGGCGATGCGCCCCGACATGATCGCCGGGCCGATCGAGCGGAAGTGGAGCTTGTCGAACTGTGTCGCTATGGGAGCGCCTTGGGCGAGCAACTGGCTTCCAACGGCGAGCAAAGCGGCGAGCGCTGCGGAACGCGCGAGCGCGGGCATGGGGCCTCCGGAGGGGGCGGGTTGGTTGTCGAGCGGGATTCTAACTCGCCGCCCCCGGACCCGCGAGGAACCACTCCTCGCGGGCCACTCTCTACTCCCTCAGCAACCGCTTTCGATTTCCGCGCCTCACGGGAACGTGACGAGTGTCGGCAGCGACCGGTTCGTGGTCGTTCCGTCGCCAAGCTCGCCCGCCGAGTTGGATCCCCAGCAATAGAGACTGCCTCCAGTGGCAATTCCACAGGTGTGCCCCACTCCGGCGCTGATCTGCGTGAAGCCGAACAACGCCGACACCGGCGACGGAGTGGAGAGCACTGACGGCACGGTGGTTCCGTTGCCGAGTTGACCCAGGTTATTCGTGCCCCAGCAGTAGGCTTTGGCGTCGGCTATCAGGCCGCACGTGTGCTGATCCCCGATTGAGATCTGAGAGAAGACCAAGCCCCCGGACACCGCAACAGGTGCGAACCACAGATTGTTCGTATTGCCAGGAGGTCCAGTGCCGGAAGTGCCATTGCCTAGCTGACCAAAAAACGCCGAGCCCCAGCAGTACGCCGCGCCGCCGGTCGTAAGGCCGCAGCTTGCTGAACCGCCCGTAGCGATCGATGCGAACACCAGCCCGCCGCTCACTGCCTTCGGCGTCGTTATCGCTCTTGGGTCATCCAGTGGGCCCGTGAGGCTTCCGAGCTGGGCAGCCTCGTTGTCGCCCCAACAGTACGCGTCGCCGGCGAGCGTCAGCCCGCATGAATGAAAAGCCGCGGCGGCGATCGATTTGAACCGCAAGCCGCCGAGGACTGCCGTGGGCGTCGAACGATTCGTTGTCGTTCCATCACCGAGCTGGCCGTGGCCGTTCCAGCCCCAGCAGTACGCGGTACCGTCCGACGTGATTCCGCACGCGTGGGCGTTGCCGATCGCGATGCTGGTGAACGCCGGGCCGTTGACGTTTTGGGGTGGAAGCGCCGCCGCGACAGGGTTGCCGTTGCCAAGCTGACCAAACGTGTTCGACCCCCAACATTCGGCTGTGCCGCTTATGTCAAAGGCGCACTCGAAGCCCATGCCCTGCGCGAGCCTGACCCAAGCCTGCAGTCCCGGCACTTCGATCGTCGGCGTCAGAGTGTGATTTGGCGGATTGGGGAACACGCCCCAGCAATACAGAGCAGCGGTCGCGCTCAGACTGCACGAGAAGCTCCCACCGGCATTCACCGCGATCATACCGGACAACGGCGGAGCGGTCACGACAACCTGTTGAGATGACGCATCCGAAAGCCCACCGCCGTCTTCGACGTGCAGCGTGACGGTATACGTGCCGGCCGATGCGAACGTGTGCTGTGGCGCAACGACGACATCGCCGGGAGTCGCGTCCCCAAAATCCCAGGTCCGGCTCGTAATCCCGACGTCGTCGGTGGAGCCGCCGGAATCGAAAGTGCACGTCAGGTCGGTGCAGTTGAACGTGAACGCCGCGTGCGGGGGCAGATTACCGGCCGTCTCGAGCCGGAAGGTGATCGCTAGCGTCGTTCCCGCGATGACGCTCACGAACTGCGTCGGGTCGACGCTCTTTCTTCCGCTGCCGCTCGCGAGCACCACAACATCGGCGAACCCCAACGTCTGACCGTTCACGACCACTACGATACGGTAAGTATTCGCCGGATCGAGATTCGCGTTGTTTGTATGCCAGATCGCCTGATACGTCTCTGCCACGGGATCCATCTGCACGGCGCCTGGACCAAACGTCGCGACCTGATTTCCGCATATCGATCCAGCGAGCACACAGACATAAACCTGATCCGACGAGTTTGGCCCGAACGCCGTGGCGTCGAACGTTCCCGAGTACGTCGGATGGGGAACGAGCGGTGGCAGGAAATAGACGCGCGAGCTTCCCCCGTGCGCGCCGTCGGAAATGGTATGACTCGCCACACTCGGCCCAATCGATCGAGTCGGCTCAACGCTCCGCTCGCCGCAGGCCACCATGAGAAAGAACGCGATCGTCGCGGCGCATCCGTGGACGGCCTGACCGGTGACTCGGTTCTGGGCTATGGGAAATGAGGTCGTGCGATTCCACATGATAGGAGCCTCGTAACAACTCGGTGAACGCCGGCAAGCCTCCGGCGTGAGCGCTTGCTGGCGCCCTCGTCGAGCACTAGAATCGGCGGGCATCGTCGCGATGCCGCGTCATGCCGCTATCAAGCGCATTTCATCCGAGCGTCATCGAGGTGGATGTTGTTGCGGCTCAGGACGTTCGGCGGATTGTGGATCGAGAGTCCACAGGCTGAAGTGACGACTGGACCCAGGCCCCGATCGCTCGCGCTCCTGGCGATTTGCGCGGCGGCCGGCGCCAAAGGTGTGAGCCGCGAACGTGCGCTCGGCGTGCTCTGGCCCAACTCCCATCCTGAACGCGCGCGACACGCACTGTCCCAAACGCTGTACTACGTCCGTCGCGAGGTGGGCGCCGACGTGATCGTCTCGTCGCCAGACCTTCGGCTCGACCCGCGCCTCATCACGAGCGACGTCGATGATTTCCTCGCGGCGATACGCGTGAAAAACTGGGCGGACGCCGCCGCCCTCTATACCGGGACGTTCCTCGACGGGTTCTATCTGTCGGACGCCCCCGAGTTCGAGCGCTGGGTCGATAACGAGCGCTCGTCACTTGCCGCTGACGCCACGCGAGCATTCGAATCGGCGGCAAAGACTTCGCTCGAGGCCCGGCGCCACGATGAGGCGATCGACGCACTGCGGCGGCTGACGCGGATCGATCCAGCGAACTCGCGCTTTGCGGCCAAGTACATGGAAGCGCTGGCCGACGCGGGTGATCGTGCCGGCGCAGTGGCGCATGGCAAGGCGCACTTGGAGCTTCTCCAGCGAGAGTTCGAGCTCGATCCGGACGCGGAGCTGGAACAGCTGCTCGGCAGGCTTCGTGAATCGCCACCGTCGACTCCGAGACAGCGCGACACTGTAGACCGAGAACCGAGCGAGATGTCGGAGGCGCAACCAGTACCGATCGCGACGGAAGCCGCAGCGCCTTCGGTCTCGCGGGAAAATGTCGCGACGGTCGCCGCTCCTCCGCCGATTCGGCGCGCCGGACGCTTTCGAGCGCGACGGGGTTTGATCGTCGTCGCGACCGCGGCCGTTGCCCTGGCCGCAATCGCCGCCGTCGTGCGAGCGCCAATGCGGGCCGCGGCGCGTCCGGTGCTGGCGGTGGGATGGTTTCAGGACCGCGGCGATCCGGACTCCGTGGCGACGGGACGAGTGTCCGGCGACATGCTTGCAACGAGCTTGGCACGCTCGAGTGACCTGCGTGTCGTGGCCACGTCTCGAATGTTGGAGCTTGCTCCGGGTAACGCCGACACGTCGCGCGCTGGGCTAACGGCTGCCGCGCGTCGCGCCGGCGCGACAGAAATCATCGAAGGCGAGTTCGTATCACTCCCGAACCGCCGACTCGAGCTCGACGTGCGGCGCGTCGATCTTGCGAGAGGGCTCGTGCACAGCGGGTATCGCGTCGCGGGGAGTGATCGGGTCGCGCTGCTCGACAGTGTAACGACGCTGATCGCGACGGATCTTGGCGTTCGCGCGCCGCGTGGCTCAGTGATTCAGGTCAGCACCCGATCCGCCTTGGCTTTCCGGTTGTACGAAGAAGGCCTTCGCTCACTCTTTCAGGCCAACGCGCCCGCCGCCGGTCGACTTTTTCGCGCCGCACTCCGCGAGGATTCGACTTTCGCGCTCGCGGCCTACTACGCTTGGCGCGCCGCATCCGCCGCCAGCGACCCTTCGGAAGACCGGCTCGCCGGGCAGGCTATGGCACTCGCGCAGTCGGCGCCGCCCGCCGATCGGCTGCTGATTGTGACTCACGTTGGGTATGGGCGGAGCGATGTACGGGCTCTTGCTTCGGCCGAGACGCTCGCGACACGGTATCCACAAGATCCGGAAGCGCTCATTCGAGCGGCCGAGGTTCTGCCGGAGCTGTCACGAGCCGTGCGCCTACTCAATGAGTCGATCGCGCTCGACTCCCTCGCGGGGGCCGGCGATGGCGCGATTTGTCGACTTTGCGACGCGTTCACCATTCTCTCGTATCGGTATGCGTGGGCAGACTCGGACGCGGCGTTCCGGCGGACGATCGACCGGTGGCGGGCACTCCGCCCCAACGACGCCCAGCCTTGGGCGATTCTCAGCGACTGGCTGGTCGCGTTCGGCCGCCGCGCTGCGGCGGATACGGCGCTGCGACGGTTCGTCGCGCTCGGCGGTACCGGCGGGACGCACCTCGATACGCTGATTCGCGACCTGCGCCTCGACGAATTCGAGCAGCTCGACGCCGCGTGCGCGAAAGGGCTGACGAATGCCGACGTCGAGCAATTCAAGCAGTATCGATGGTACTGTACAATCGGGCTTCGCATGGAAGGACGCTTTCGCGAGGCGTGGCAGCTGCAGACCGATGGGCGGATTCCGCGATCGAGTGTCGTGCGGCGCCTGGACGAATCTGATCCGTACAATCGGGCGATTTTGGATTTCGAAACAGGCCGGGCCAACGCCGCCGCGCGTGAGTTTCTCGCGCTCGGCCGACGCTTGCGCGATGAGGTGACCTACGGAGCGAAAAATCCACGGCACGGGCCCTGGCTACTGACACTCGCCGCGACGGCATTTGTGGAAGCCGGCGATACGACATCGGCGCGCCAGCTCGTCGACAGCATCGAGGTGGCGGGAAGCCTGAGTCTGTTTCCGCGTGACGGACTGCTTCACCATTTCGTTCGCGGGCTGCTGTACTCGCGCGCGCACCAAGCCGATGCGGCGGTTCGCGAATTCCGTCAGGCGCTTTCGTCCCCGACCTTCGGCTACACCAGAATCAATTACGAGTTGGGCGAAACGCTGTTGGGGTTACACCGTGCGCGCGAAGCGATTCCGGTGGTGCAGGCCGCCCTTCACGGAGCGATCGAGGGATCGGGGCTGTACATCACCCGGACGGAGTTGCACGAGCTTCTCGCCCGGCTTTTCGAAGCGGCGGGACAGCAGGACAGCGCTTCGGCGCACTACGCAATCGTTGCTCGTGCCTGGGCGTCGGCCGACTCGTCGCTCGCGGCGCGGCGTCAGGCCGCCGAACGGCGGAGCCGGCGGGCCGGTCTTTGATCTCGAACTCCGCGGGGCACGGCGGGTAGGACAACCACCAGCCACCCGAGGAAGCGATGCGAGCGATTCGCCTTCCATTGTTTGCACTCATGACCGCGACCACGTTGGCCGCATGCTCACAGCTTGGCAGGCGGACGGGGACCGGTCCAATGGGCGTGCCGGCGCCGGGCGAGTTGCAGCCCGCGGGATCGCTCCCGTCTGTCGGCGCTCAATCGCCAACCGGGCGAACGACCGCGACGGCGTCGCGCAAGCGAGTCGCCGAGAAGGAAGAGCCCGCGACGCTCGTGGCGAGCGACAAGACGCGGTGCACAGTGACCGCCGATCGGTTCAAGGACACCCACATCGGCGACGACGCGATTTGTGATTGGCGCGCCGGTGATCGCGCTCCATGAGAAAAGTTCGAAACCTCTCTTGACCAATTGCGTAGGTCGATGTTAGAATGCGCGCCCCTCGAAGTGCGTCACTCGGGAGAACTCCGTCTCACATGACCACGTCCTTCGTCTCGATTTCGCTCCAAGCCATTCGACAGCCCGGTCTCGCCGGGAAGTCGACGAGTTGGCGCGCGTCGGTCGAGGCCGCGAGTTCGTCGAGTACGAAGATGTCGGTGACCGCTCGAGATTCACGCGCAGTCCATAGTGCCGCAGGTAGACGAACGGAGAGACACGAGTCGTAGGTCGCTCCTTCGAGTCGAGAAGTTTCGACGCCCCACCTGCGCACACGACGCAGGTGGGGCGTTTGGTTTTTTGTTCGACTGGTTCGGCGCGTATGGGCGATTGCCGCGCGCCGCCGGGTACCGTAGCTCAAACTGCCGCCGAGCAGTCCGAGAGCGCGACGTCGCCGCACGATCATCCCATGGGCCGAAAGCCGGGACCGTGAGGAGCACGACGCCGAGATGTGGGTGCGAATCCCACCGGCCCGGCACCCGATTTGTGACGAGGATCACGCGATACGTGGACAGCACAAAGCGTCGTTCGTACGTTCAGTGGACGTAGGAGCATCTCATTCCCTCAGCCTTCCAGCGTATGACCAAGAGCTCTGTTGTTCTTCCAGTCCTCGCGGTTGCGACGGCCGCGATCGCGGCGTGCGGTGGGTCGAAAAGCTCGTCGACGAGCACCACGCCGACGCCCTCACCCACACCGAGCGCCTCGTCGGCCCCCACCGCCGCGGCAACTCCGGCACGCGGCGCGTTGCCGTCGGGGGTCACGACGGCGATGGTGACGATGGGCGACTCACTCTTCCACGCATCGAGCTGTGTGCGCTGTCACGGTCCGGACGCCAAGGGCCGCCAGAACGGACCGGATCTCACCTCCGGCCACTTCATGAATCTCCCGACGGGCAGCTACGACGAGATCGTGAAGATCATCACGAACGGCGTACCGGCCGATTCGATCAAGGACCCGTCGCATCGTCTGCCGATGCGCGCCCGCGGCGGCGGTTCGCTGACGGATGATCAGATCAAGGCGATTGCGGCGTACGTGTACAAGTTGAGCCACACCTAAGGCATACGGCATAAACGGCGCTTTTAGACGGCGCTTGTAAGAGGCGCGTTTAAACGGCGCTTTTAACAGGCGCATTGAAAGGTCGCACAAAAAACGCCAGGCAAAGGACGCTATCCGATCCTTGCCTGGCGTTGTTTTTTGGCGGCGTTTTCAGGCGTCGCTCAGGCGTTGTTTAATGGCGTCGTTTGAGCGCTTGTTACAAGCGCCCTCTACAAGCGCTGGTTAAACGCGCCGTTTAGAAGCGCCCTTTAAACGCGCCCTTTATGCCTTAAGCAGCGGTCACTACCGGCCCGCAGTACCGATTGAACGCGTTCACCAGATCATGCGCGATCTCGTCCGCCGGCCGGCTCTCGATCTGCCAGCGCTCGAGCATGAACACGAGCTGGCCATCCTTCAACAAGCCGATCTGCGGCGACGACGGCGGATAGCCGGTGAAATAGCTTCGCGCTCGCGCCGTCGCTTCGGCGTCCTGGCCGGCGAACACCGTCGTCAGCTTGTCCGGCTTGATCGGATTCTGCAGCGCGATCGCGACGGCGGGCCGCGCCATGCGCGCCGAGCATCCGCAGACGGAGTTCACGACGACCAAGGTGGTTCCCTTGGCGTTCTTGAGCTCCTGATCCACCGCTTCCGGCGTGCGCAACTCCTCCACGCCCAACCGCGTGAGCTCCTGACGCATCGGAGTGACCAGGCGCTCATCGTACATCTGTTGTGGCAGACGCATCACTACTTACTCCTCTCTCACAAGGGCGAGAATCGCGGCCTGCGGCACCACGAGGTAGCGATCCCCCTCGAACGTGATCTCGACCGCGGCCTTCCTGAAGAACAGTGCGTAGTCGCCCCGCTTTGCCTGCATCGGGACGAAGCGCGTCTGACGTTCAGTAGCGTTCCACGGCTCATCAGAAAATGAATCCGGACTCGGCATCGGAAGTCCCGGGCCGGTGGCGACGATCTTCCCGCCCTGCACGGCCTGATTGTCGATCGCCGTCGGCGGGAGATAGAGACCGAAGTTGGTGCGCTCCTCCCCTTCTTCAACATGCACCAGGACGCGATCACCGACGACGATGAGCTCCTTGTCCTTTTTGATCATCCCGCGGTCTCCCCAATTCAGATCGGCAAAGCAAACACGACTTCAGGAAAGATATTGAGCTGCCGGCGTAGGGGCCGAAGATACTCGGCGCCGTAGCCTATAGACCGGATAGCTCGCCAAAAGGATACCGACGGCGAAAAGGCTGTTCCGCCGGTCCGCCACGACGGCGCTGACCAGAAAGCCCAGCGAACCGAGCAACACGAACCCCGTCGTCCACGGATGACCGACGGCACGATATGGACGCTCGGCTTCCGGCTCGCGCGCACGCAGCGCGAACACCGCGCAGAAGGACAGCGTGTAATCGCCGACGAAGAAGAACGCGGCGATCGCGATGATCGTCTCGAAGGTGCCGCTGGCAAGAAAGGCCAGAGCCACCGCGCCCGTTGCCGCGAGAGCGACGGTCGGCGTCCCGCCGGCGTTGACGCGCGTCGCCGGGCGCACCGCCAAGCCGTCGCGGCTCATCGAGTAGAGCGTCCGCGACGCCATCAAGAGACAGGCATTCACCGCGCTGGGCAGCGACACGATCACGACGACGCGCACGAGCAGCTCGCCCGCCGCGCCGAAGATCGCGTGCGCGACCGTTCCCGCCGCGAGCGACGATCCGGCGAACGACCCAAGCGGCACCGCGTAGACGAACGCGAGGTTGATCAGGAGATAGATCGCCGCGACGAGCGCCAGACTATAGAACATCGATCGGGGAATTTGCTTTGCCGGATCGTCCAACTCTTCCGAGAAGTAGATCGGCCCGCTCCAGCCGTCGTACGTGTAGATCACGGACTGCGCGGCGAGAAGAAACGCGACGAACCCGGACGCCGCGGCGGCATGCGTCGTCGACCCGGTCGCCGCCGGATCGACGTGTGCCCGCTTTCCGAAGATGAAGCACGCTCCGACAAGAACGAGAAGCGCGACCGTCTTGGCGAGGCTGGTCAGGCGTTGCGCGTTGTCACCGAGCTTCGTGCCGCGCATGAGAAGGATGGTGAACGCGGCGACGATCGCCATCGCAATCGGACTGGCCAAGTCATGCGACAGCGAGAAGACACTGACGAGCGACTCGCCGATCACAATCGAAATCGCGGCGATCGACGCACATGTCGAGATCCAATCCATCCACCCGACGACGAAGCCGGCATAATCACCGAACACGCGCCGGGCGAAGACATACTGCCCTCCACTGCGCGGCATCATCGTGCCGAGCTCGGCCAGCGCATTCGCGCCGAGTAAGGCGTAGAGGGCGCCGATCAGCCAGATGCCGAGAAAGGCGGCAATGCCGGGCAACAGCCCGGCGATCTCCCCGGGAGTTCTGAGAATGCCGCCGCCGATTGTGTTACCGACAGCGACGGCGAGACCGAAAGAGAGGCCGAGGATTCTCAGCAGGCCGTGCTGGCTGTTCGACATCGGCATAGCATGCCGCCCAATCACGCGCACGGCTAGTCGACTTTGAAAAGAGAAAGCGGGGTGCGCCGGACTTCGGCGACACCCCGCTGGGCTTTCGGATCAGAAAGGGTCCCCACCCGGACCGCGCTCAGCTCACGAAAGCACTACACCCACATCTCCTCAGACACCGCTCTTCACCTGCTCCCTTACGTGAGAATCAACCGCCGACCGTCACGGTTCCCGCAGCGGCATTGTAAGACACCGGATACGACGTGAGGTTGCTTGTGCGCTGGCCGCCGATCCATTGGCCGTTCTTGTCGAACGTCGCGCCGTGACGCGGGCACTGGAATCCACTGCTCGTCACGTCGATCGTCGCGCCTTGATGCGGACAGATCCGTGAGAACGCGGCAAAGGTCGTCGAGCTCGTTCTTACGATCGCGACCGGCACGCCGCTGATCGACACCGTCGCGACACCACCAACAGACGATAGCGCCGGATAGTCCGAGAGGCTGAACGTTGTCGAGGAGACCGAGCTCGGGGACGTTGGATCGCCGCTGCAGGCGGCGAGTGCGACGGCGGCCAACGCGGCCGCCGCGCGCATCACGAAATCCCGCCGGTCGATCGATATCGGCTGTAACTGCCCAGCCCCTACCGCCCCACACGCGCATTCCTCACAGCCACCCCGAGCCCCGGAAGAAGAGGCCGCCACATCGAACGACATTGTGCTGCTACCTCGGTGAAGCGTGAAAAACTCAGATTCCGTTTTTCGTGTCGTGTTACTGACAGGTCAGTCGGCCGCGCGGGAGTGGTAGTGTGCAATTTTGGGTCGTGCCGTCCTGGGTGATGACGACTCTCGCCGTGGCGGACCCATCGTACGTCACCACTTCGCGTCGCGCATGCGTCGTAGCGGCTTGGCCAGCCAACGTGACCGTTACGCTGATCGAGCGGATGACCGTCCCGGCCGTGGGATAGGGCGGCGTCGTGGATGATGACGGATTCGGAATCACCAAGTTGGTGATCGTGTCGCCGGCAACACGCTTCGACGTGAACGCACCATCGGCGGATTTTCCGTTCGTCGTCTCGGAACCTGCCGACGCGCCGTTGATCGTGCGTTGCGTGCTTCCCTTCGCGAGTCCGGTCACGGTCTGGGTGCTCTTCTCATCGATGTCGCTCGTGCTGCTGTCGCGACGCGTTGCCGTTCCCTTGACCGTCGTCGTCGTCGCGATCGTGTTCGTGGTGCTATCGACCTTTTCCTGCGCCTGGCCCGCGGCGTTCTTGTAGCTCGACACGCGCGTCACGGTCAATCCGTCGCGCGTGTTGGCAGTGCAGGTGACGAGGCCCGTGCTGCTTGCGAAGGCGCAATTGCCATCGCCGCGGAAGTGGAAGAACTCACCGCCGAAGAACAGCCCCCCGAGCCCACCGCCCATGAAGCCGAGTCCGAATCCAGGCCCGCCGTCCGGTCCGTGCCGATGGCCGCGTCCTTCAAACTCCGGTCGGAACGGTCCGTCGCCTGGCCCGCCGGTCGAGTCGAAGCTGCTCGACAGCTGGCTGAAGCCAGCCGGAACGCTCGAGAACGCCGACGTGCTGGTGAGATCGAAGAGATTGCTCGGTGAGCTCGTCTCGCTACACGCCGCAGCGATCACCGCTCCGCCAGCGAGACAAAGAATTCGTACAGGTTTCATCAACGCAGTCCTGTTCGGGGTTCGAATCCAGGACACGCGGCCGGAATCGAACCCTTACGAGCCGCCGAGCCGCCGAGCCGCCGAGCCGCCGAGTCGCCGAGTTTTACAGACTCGTCTCCCCCGGCAACCACTGCGCCAGCCTTCCCCGCAGATGCCTGAGTGCTTTCCCCATCTGCGACTCTACCGTCTTAATAGAAATCCCAAGCGTCGACGCAATCTCGGCGTACTTGAGCCCCTGCCCGCGACTGAGCTCGAACACCTCGCGGCACGCCGGCGGTAGTTCGGCAATCGCGGCGGCGATGGCTGCGCGCAGCTCGCCGGCGACGAGTGTCGAGGCGCCGTGCGCCTGCACCGCTTCCTCTCGCGCGATGAGCGGCTCGGCGCGACGCTGCACGTTGGCGTGACGGATCTGGTTCAGCGCGCGGTTGCGCGTCGATCTAATGAGATAGGCGCGCAGCGACTCCTGGATGAAGACGTCGGCGCGCCGGCGCCAGAGCTCGAGCATCACTTCCTGCGCGACGTCTTCCGCGGCGCTCTGGTCGCGGAGCATGCCCTGCGCGAGCGAAACGAGTGACGGGTAGTGCGCGCGAAAGATCGCGTCGAAGGCCGACTGATCGCCGGTCTTCAGCCGGTCGAGGAGCTCGCGGTCGTCCATGCGTTGGAAGTCGTCCGTCGGCTAGACGAAGGCGGCGGCGGTTGGACCTGTTCCCGGCGTTCCCGTATACTCCACATCGTGAGGCATGATCCGCATAAGGGTAGTCCATTCCGAGCGTGTCGATAGGGTATGACCGACGAGCTTTCACCGGCTGGCAGATATCCTGGATCGGGCGAGGGAGCAGCACCCGATTGGGAGGCGATTGCCCGGTATTTGGCGGGCGAGAGCCAGCCCGAGGAGGCGTCGGTCATCGAGCAGTGGCTCGAAGCCCATCCGCGCGACCGTGAGCTCGTCGAGCGCCTGAATGTCGAGGCGACGATCGAGCCCCCCGCGGACATCGACGTCGAGGCCGCGCTGGCTCGCGTCCACGCCCGGATGACCGAACCGGTCCAGCCACGCGTACGCTCGATGTCCGCCGCCCGGCGCCCAGTCTGGCGGCCACTCGGCGTTATTGGTCTTCTCGCCGCCGCTGCTGTCGTCGGCGTCGTGGTGACACGCCAAGCACGAAAAACCCCTGATCAAGGCCCACAAGCCACACTGGCTCGCACCTACACGACAGGTGTGGGACAGCGCGATTCCGTGCGTCTCGCCGACGGAACACGGGTCGTTCTCGGCCCGGACAGCAGGCTGACCGTGCCCGCCGATTATGGCACGACCGGCCGGTCGGTCGAGCTTCGTGGCGACGGTTTCTTCGACGTCGTTCACGACCCGGCCAAGCCATTTGCCGTTCGCGTTGGCCAAGCAGTCGTCGAGGACATCGGCACGGTGTTCAGCGTCGAGAGCGATGACGCAGCCGCGACGTCCGTATCGGTTGTCGCCGGCAGCGTCCGCCTGCGGCAGGCTCAGTCCGAGCCCACGTCGGGCGTCGTTCTCACGGCGGGCGACCGGGGGTCTATCGACGAGTCCGGTCGGGCCAGCGCGCAGCAACACGTCGTGCGCGACGAAGACGTGGCGTGGACTCGTGGCCAGCTCGTCTTCCGCGACGCGCCACTGTCACGCGTGGCGAATGAACTTCGACGCTGGTACGGGGTCACACTCCGAGTGAACGACTCGGCGCTCCTCAATACCCCTGTGAGCACATCCTTCGCCGGTGAGCCGGCCGATCGGGTGCTGAACATCATCGGGCTTACGCTCGGAGCGCGGGTACAGCGTCAGGGAGACACCGCGACGCTCATCTTCAACCGCAGACAGTCGCCACCGCGGTGATGCGATGTCTGGGCGGGGTGGGCGGCCGACTTTTGGGCGCCATCGCGCTGGCTGTCGTCGCGCGCGCCGTTCCCGCTCAGACTCGCGCCTGCGCGATCCAGGGCGATAGCGCTGGCGCGGTGCATTGGGGCGCGCCGCTCGACCGCCCGGTCACGCTACACGTGAACGAGCAGTCGTTGCGCACCGCGCTCGACCGCCTTGCCACGTCCGCGAAGCTCAAGCTCTCCTATAGCGCGGAGTTTCTCCCGCTCGACCGGGAAGTCTGCGTTTCCGCGGACACGGCGCCGGCTGGAGAGATCCTGAGCCGGCTGCTGGCCGGCACCAACGTTTCGCCGATCCCTGTCGGCGGGGACCAGGTCGTGCTCGCGCCGCGTGCATCATCCGCGCGCGCCGCCGAGCCGCCCGAGATGTCGAGCACGTTGAACGTGCTGGATCGCGTGGTCGTGACCGGCAGCGCGACGGCAGTCGGCACCCCCGAGCGCGAGCTCACGGTTGGGCTCAACGTGTTGAGCGGCCGCCAGCTCACTCGGCAGAACACGAATACCATCTCCGATGCGCTGGACGCCTATGTGCCGGGCATCTGGACCTGGACGCAGTCGCCGTCGAGCATGCTCAGCTCGTACGCGAGCATTCGTGGCGCCAGCTCATTCGGCCTGAGCTATCCCAAGATCTACGTCGACGGGATCGAGGTCGCGAACCCGTTGCTTCTGAGTCGCTTCAACCCCGGGTCGATCGACCGCATCGAAGTCATTCGGGGCCCTCAGGGATCCGCGCTGTACGGCACCGACGCGATCAGCGGAGTGGTGAACATCGTCACGCGACACGACGGGGCCGACGGCGACGGCCGGAACATGATCGTACGCTCGACGGCCGGCTTCGCGCAGAGCCAGTATGGTCGCGACGTGATCACGCAGGATCATACGGTGTCGCTCGTCGCCGGCTCGAGCACCAAGTCCGCCGATCTGCACGTCGAAGCAGGCGGCATGGGCTCGTTCGTGCCCGATGGCTACAGCCAGAACTTGACCGCGACGGGCGGAGCTCGTTTTGTCGGGACGCGTGGCACACTGAGCACAACGGTGCGTCTTTTCACCCAGCGCGCCGGCTCGCCCGACAGCCCGCTCGTCGCGGTTCCTTCGATCCCGACCGGCGATTCATCGCGCAGCAACACGCCGCAATCGGTAACCGAGTACACGCTCGGCGTGACCGGAACGCTCGATGGCGGCAACCATTGGCTGCACTCGTTCGTCGCCGGCATCGACGGCTACAACCTCGCCAACGTCCAGACGAACTTCACGCCGGTACCGAGCGTCGCCGACTCCGCGTTGCGCGCGGCGCAGGGAAGCGCGGCGCGCGGAACGCTGCGCGCGAGCAGCGTCTTGGAGCTCGGGTCCGGCGGTCCGACTCACGGATCGCTCACGTTCTCCGCGGAACACGCGATGCTTCGCGTCTCATCGATCGGGTCGACGACGATGGTCGGACCGAACGAGTCGAGCCACAACGGTCCAGGGACGTCGTCCATCGCGTACTTGCCGAAGGTGACATGGCAATCGAGCACGGGCGTGACGACGCAGGCGAACGCCGCGTTCGACAATACGCTGTTCGCGACGGCGGGTCTCCGCGTCGAGCGCGACAGCCGACTGTCGGACGATCACCCGGTCGCGGCGCTTCCGATGCTTGGCGTCGCCACCGTCCGCGATTACGGGCCGTTCAGCGTGAAGGTGCGGGCCGCGTACGGCAAAGGTATCCGTCCCCCGACGACGACGTCGCGCTCGCAGCTCTATCAGCCGATGCGAGGCGCGTGGCCGGCTGAGCTCAGCGCCGAAGAGCAGACCGGGACCGAGTTGGGGATCGACGTGGTGATGCGCCGCGGACTGTCGGTCAACGTCACGCGCTTCGATCAGCGAGCGTCGGGTCTGATCCAGCAAGTCGCGGTGGAGGGGACGCAAAGCTCCGGGCCGCGGAGGATGAGCTACGAACTGCAGAACGTCGGCGCGATCAGCAACTCGGGCTGGGAGCTCGAGGCGACGAGCAAGCTGTCGCGGCTTTCGGCCACGGGCGCGCTCACGTTCGTTGATAGCCGGGTCGGGCTGCTGTCGCCTACCTACACAGGCGACCTTCGCGAGGGCGACCGAATGCTGCAAGTCCCGGCGACGACGGCGAGCTTCAATCTCGCGTGGGACGCGCAGCGCTGGACGACGTCGATCGGCGGCTCACGCGCTTTCAACTGGATCAACTACGACGAGCTCAAGCTGGCCAACGACTGGCTGAGCGACAGTCGCCCGACGCGCGACCTTCTCGGCCCGAACCTTCGTCAATACTGGCGTCGCTATAACGGTGGCTTCCGTTTGCGCGCCTCGTTGTCGCGCGACCTGCGGCGCGATCTGTCGTTCGAGCTGACGGGCGACAATCTCCTCAACTACCAGCGCGGCGAGCCCGACGACATTACGATCGTCCCCGGCCGCACCATCCTGACCGGACTGCGCCTCAAGTTTTAGCTTTACGGCGTTGCGCACCGCGAGGGACAATTGACCGCTTCCGCTACTCGCGCGACGTCCGCTGCTGCGGCGTCGCACGCCAGCACGACCGCCACGATCGATCATTGGGTCGGCGGCGAAGTATTCCAGGGCGACTCCGACCGCTGGGGTCCCGTCTACAATCCCGCCACCGGTGCGACGACCAGCCGCGTTCGATTCGCGTCGGTTGGCGACGTCGATCGGGCCGTCGCCGTCGCGAAGGAGGCGTCAGTCGCGTGGGGCAAGAGCGCGCTCGGCAAGCGGGCAACGATTCTGTTCAAGTTCCGCGAGCTGGTGAACGCCCACGCCGACGAGCTCGCGCGGTGCATCGTGGGCGAGCACGGCAAGGTGCTCGCCGACGCGCGCGGCGAAGTGCAGCGCGGGCTCGAGGTCGTCGAGTTCGCGTGCGGCATCCCGCACCTGATCAAGGGCGAGTTCTCGGAGAACGTGTCGGCGGGCGTCGACAGCTATTCCATTCGCCAGCCACTCGGCGTCGTCGCCGGCATCACGCCGTTCAACTTCCCGATCATGGTACCGATGTGGATGTACCCGATCGCGATCGCCGCCGGGAATGCGTTCGTCCTTAAACCCTCGGAGAAGGATCCGTCGGCGTCGATGATGGTGGCGGAGCTCTGGCGCGAGGCCGGACTTCCAGCCGGCGTGTTCAGCGTCGTGAACGGCGACCGCGTCGCCGTCGAGCGTCTGCTCGAGCATCCCGACATCGCGGCGGTGAGCTTCGTCGGCTCGACTCCAATCGCCCGCCACGTGTACGACACCGCCACCCACAACGGCAAGCGCGTCCAGGCACTCGGCGGCGCAAAGAATCACATGCTCGTCTTGCCCGACGCCGACATGGCCCTGGCGGCGGATTCCGCGGTCAACGCCGGCTTCGGCTCCGCGGGACAACGGTGCATGGCAATTTCGGTCGTCGTCACCGTCGGCGACGCGGGAGACAAACTGGTCGAGATGGTGCGAGAACGAATCCGTGCCATCCACGTCGGCGATGGACTCGATGCAAAGAACGACATGGGACCGCTCGTCACGAGACAGCACCTGTCGCGAGTGCGACAGTACGTCGAAGAGGGCGTCGCCTCGGGCGCCACGCTCGTCGCGGATGGTCGCGACCTCGACGCCAACGGTTCGCGCGACGGCTTCTTCCTCGGGCCATGCCTGTTCGACCACGTGCGGCCGGACATGACGATCTATCGCGACGAGATCTTTGGGCCGGTGTTGTCAGTGGTGCGCGCCGAGTCGTACGACGAAGCGCTGCGGCTGATCAACGACAATCCGTACGCGAATGGAGTCGCGATCTTCACCAGCGACGGAGGAGCGGCGAGGCGGTTTCAGAGCGAGGTGCAGGTTGGAATGGTAGGAATCAATGTGCCGATTCCGGTGCCGATGGCGTACTACTCGTTCGGGGGTTGGAAAGCTTCACTCTTCGGCGATGCGCATGTACATGGAGGAGAGGGAGTGAAGTTTTATACGAGAGGGAAAGTGGTGACGGCGAGGTGGGTTGAGAAAAAAACGGGAAAATCGCTGGCGTTTCCGGCGTGAAAAAGCGCGAGCGGGACTAACGAAAAGCGGGACTGACTAGGGGCGGGACTAACAACAGACGGGACTAACCAAGGACGGGACTGACAAGGATCGGGCACCGCGGAAAGGCCAACGGCGGCGAGAGTCGTCTTCTCTCGAGGGTGTCCGTTTTTCTGTGTGTGAGGCCGGATGCGTGCGTCACCGCGGTTCCACGAGCATGCGGTCGCCAAAGAGGACGACGAAGTGCGGCAGCGCCGCGAGCCACTCCCGTGACACATTCCGCCATTTCTTCGTGAT